>QMOC01000146.1 GCA_003648085.1 Chloroflexota bacterium | reverse complement strand
AGGGGAAGCACCGGACGAAACCGGATGGGCACGCCGTCCATCCGGTAGGCCGTGCCGGCCGCGTCCACGCCGTAGCAGGCCGTGGGGAAGACCACCCGCGCCACTCGCGTGGTCAACGACGGCATGGGATCGAGGACGATGGTGGGAATGCGCTCCAACTGCCGGGCCGCTGCGCCGGGGAAATGGGCCATCGGGTCCGAGGCCAGGATCAGCGCCGCGTCCGCCTCCCCACGCGCCAGCACATCCACCGCCGTAAACTCGCCGGGACCGTAGCGGGGGTATCCCCGCGCGAAGCTGACGCCGAAGGGATACCCGCTTTGCCAGGTGAGCACCTGGTCGGCCCCGGCCACGTTCCCGTGCCCCCGCATCGGGATGACGGAGAAGCGAGTATACTGGTTCAGTTCCGCCACCAAGGTGAAGAGCTCGCTCACGTTGAGGTCCCGCCCCCCGGTCTGCGTCAGCCCCATCCCCATAAAGGCCACACCGAAGCGACAGGTCTTCATCCGCTCGGCCAGCTCCTGCAACCGGGCTGTGGGGATGCCCCCGACCGTCTCCACCTCGACCGTCTTTCCCTGCACCAGCGCCCGCAGCACCGTTAGCACCTCGAAGTCGGCACCGGGTTGCACCTGGAGGAAGAGATCGGCTGCCCGCGCGCTGGCGGTAGGGCGCACGTCCACGACGACCACGGTGCGATCCCGGCGCCCCTTGGGGGTGAGCATCCCCTTGGGCGTTACCGAGTAGCGGGTGAAGTGGCGGACGTGGGAGACGGCCGGGTTGCAGCCCCAGAAGATGAGCAGGTCGGCCCGGTTGCGCACCTCCCCCAGCGTGCAGGTCGGCTCGCCGACCGCCTGCATCGCCAGGCCGGTGGGGCCGTGGCAGACAGAGGAGGTGGTGTCTATCATGGCCCCCAGGCGGTCGGCCAATTCCACGGCCTTCCGCTGAGCCTCGGTGGCCATGGAACTCAGGCCGTAGATGAGGGGGCTGTCGGCCTCGTTCAGGATCCGCGCCGCCTCCGCGATGGCCTCCTCCCAGTCCACCTCCCGCCCGTCCACGGTGGGACGCTGCGGGGTGGGGTCGTAGTGGGCGAAGAGCCCACGCCCGTTAGCACACGCCCGCCGCACCCGGGCGACACGCCCTTCCTCCACCTCCACGGCAAGGTCGTCGCACAGGCAACCACAGAAGGGACAGACCACGTTCTCCACGATGGTGCTCACCTCGGTTCCACCTCCGCCGCCAGTCCCTTGAAGGGCGGCATTCCCGTGCCCTCTGTCTTCGCACCGATGAGCATGTTCGCCACAGGTCCCATCGGGACGAACAGCAGCCCTGGGGGGAGCGCCCCGGCACGGACGGGCACCTCCACCTGTCCGGCCGCCGTCCGCACACGGACAACCTGCCCTTCCTCGATCCCCAGACGGGCCATATCCTCCAGGCTCATCTCCACCAACGCCGTGGCGCGGCGGTACGCCTCCGAATCCTTCCCCTTATGCAGGCCCTCCCCCTGTTTGGGGGTGCGTCCAGTGATCAACGTGAAGTATTCATTCATGTTTGTGACCTCAGCCATCCAGGCCAGGAGAACTCTGCCCACCCGCCCATCCAGGACGCCGGCCGAGTACTTCGCCGAGACCGTGCGCATTCTACGCCGCCTGGAGCGGAAATATGGTATGACCTCGGCTGAATTCTACCGCAAGTTTCAGGAGGGCATCCTCCAGGAAGGCCCGACCGATTACTGGGAGTGGCGAGTCCGATACAAGAGTTTCCTGACCATGCGAGAGCGTTTCGGCTTCTCAGAGGCAGAGGTTGTGGATGCCTGATGGGAAACTGCGGGCCTACTATTGGGAAATCTTTTTCACAGTTTGTGGGACTCGATCTCCCGCCGGACGGCTTCCACACCCGCCAGCAGATGGTTCCAGCACCGCTCCCGCGTCTCCCCCTCCGCCAGCACCGTGCAGACCGGGTGACCGTCCTCGATCCGCTCGCCGGGGAAAGGGACATCCCGCCTCCCCCGCTCCACCCATCCCTCCGTCTCCGGCACGATCACCGTCTGCCTGGCGTAGACGATCCCCTTGCCAAAGTACGGGCCGAGGAGATGCTGCGCCAGGGAGAAATCGGGCAGCCGGCCGGCCATGGCCTCCAGGTGAAGGGAGAAGACGTTGAGTCCATAGGCCCACTCCACAAGTTCCATCGAGGCGGTGTAGCGAGGGTTGATCTCCACCAGGAAGGGACAGAGGCGTCCTTTCGGGCCCTTCGCCACCACCAGGTCCATCCCATTCACCCCCCGGAGGTCGAAACGACGGGTGAGCCGGGCAGCCATCCTCTCCACATCCTTCAAGAGGGCGGCCCCTTCGTCGGGGGGGAGCGCCAGCGGGAGGATGTTGCCGCACCAGGTGAACCCCCGCGCCCCTAACTCCCTCCGCCCGATGAGCTGCTCCGTCAGTCCGATGACCACACATCGCTGCCCATCGGCCACGAAGGCCGCCGAAGCGGGCCGCCCCTCGACATATGCCTGCAAGATGTGCGCCTCATCCAGCGGCTTCCCCGTCCAGGGCCGGATGCCGTGCCCACCGCCGCTACGGACCGGCTTGCGCAGCCAACGAACCGTCGGGTCGGCTTCCGGCTCCTCCCCGGACAGAAGCGTGGTCGGGCAGAGCAGGCTTTCTTCCCGGCAGAAAGCCCGCAGCGTCCGCCAGTCCCGCACCCGTCGCAGCACGGCCGGAGCGTTCCCGAGCAGGACACGCCCTCGTGCCAGCGCCTCTACCACCTCGGGGTGGTTTTCCAGGTTCGAGATGTAGACCACCGCCCCGAAGTCCAGGTGGCGGCTGACCAAGAGCAACCCCTCGACACTGAACGGGAGAGCGAAATCTCGCAGGAGCGCATAGTTCTCCACCAGCGCCCGCTGGTCCCGATCGCCGAAGAAGTCCACCGTGACGACCCGATGGCCGCCCCGCACCGCCGACTCGGCGATGGCGCGGGTGCTCAGGCCGACGACCAGGATACTCACTATGCGCAGCCACCTGGGGTCAGATCTCCGCCAGTTCCTTGGCGAACTCAAAGGTGTCGGCGTAGCCGAGGAACGCGCCCTCAGATTCCATCGCCGTCCTCAGCATCTTCGCCTCTATCTTGTTTCTCAGGTCCCCGATGGCGAGTGCCCCTATAGTCAGGATCCCTTCTTTTTCTTTCTTGTCATATTTCGCCTTTATCCCACCGATCCCTGCCGGCGGGACAGCGTTCACGTCCGCCGCGACCAGGCACTTCTCTAGTTTCGGAAGGAAGCCTTCGGGCAGGAGTTCGACTCCCGCGGGGCCTGTGGCGATCACAATTTCGCAGTCCTTCGCCGCAGATACGATCTCCTCCGGGGAAGTCACTCTCACTCCCCTCACCTTCCCGCCCACCTTTTCGGAGACCCTTTCCGCGATCTTCCCCACTTCTTCGGCGATGTCCACGATGGTGACCTCCACGCCTTCACGGGCCAGTATCCTGCTCGTCACCCGGCCCACACGGCCACCACCGCCCAGCACGGCTGCCCTCTTGCCCTCAAGTGTCTCGCCCTTCGTGCTCAGGGCCTCCAATACCTTCGCGACAATGGCGGCGGAAGTTGTATAGGCCCCCTTCGGGTCAAGGGCAATGGAGAGTTGGAATGGCGGGAACATTGTCTTTCTGGCCTTCTCCGCCATTTTCTCGACCGCGTCGAGGTCGGTTCCCCCAAAGAAGAGCGTTGTGTATTTCGCCCCTTTCGGCCCACGGGGAAACATCGCATCCTGCACCAGTGCTTTTACTTCCTCCACTCCCACCCCGCTGAACGGCAACACAATATCGAATCCCACATCATAGGCGAACAGAATATCGAACGGACTCGGACGCTTGTCCATGTCAAAGTAAATGAGTATGTTTTTCATCGCTCCCTCCTCCTGCATCATAGTGCGTCGCTTTGAACTCTGCCCGGATACCTCGGTAGAAGCCTTCCTCCTGCCCCAGTACCGTCTGCTCTACGAGGCCTTTCAGAGCGGCGAGTGAGACCGACACCCCCGCCTGCCGGAACCGGGCGAGAGCCGCCTGCAGGTCCTCGTACTCGGCCTTGACGGATACAGTCTGTCCCTCCCTGTTGAGGACTTCCTTCACCCGGACGAGCACCCGTATCAGACCCTCATCTATCTGGGCGGTCAGCCGCACGTGACGAACCTGATACTCAAAGCGGACGTGATGCGTTTCGACGATGTGTAAGCCGAGTGTGCCCAGTTCGGCGGCCAGGAAACCACCAAGTGCTTCGATCTGCTCCTCCGGCGCATCCACCAGGAAAAGGTACTCCGGTCGCCCTTTCTTGGTGAGGGCCTGCATCACGTGGACATTCGTGGCCCCTCGCGCCATCAGCCCTTCGATGACGTAGGGGACCGTTTCACCGGATATATCATCTACATTTACCAGAAATAGCATAGTCCATCCCAGTTGGCAAGGTAGGGGCGCAGCATCACTGCGCCCCTACCCTGCTATGCGATAGAGCGGATGGGCCACGAGGAGGCGGCCAAGATGGACTAGTCCTCCAGGTCCTGCATGATCCGCACGGCCAACCGGGCTACCTCGCGGGCCGTAGCCTTGGCTCCCGGGATAGCGGCGGTGATCTTGGCACCCTTCTCGGCCACCTTGCCGGCGTCCTTCCAAGAGTATTTGCCCATTGCCGCAGCGACGGCGGCCGGGACGACCACGTTGATGGTGCAGCATCCGATGTACATAATCTCCTGGATCACCGCCGAGGCGACAGTGATGGGGATTGAGAGTTCGGCCTTTTTATTCAGCACGGCATCGGGGATCACCTTGTGGCAAAGGCCCGTGAGAACGAACTTCTCCCCGTCCACGGTGACCTCAGCGTCCACGTCGGCGTCGAAGCCCCAGTAAGTCTTGGCGAAAGGATGGTCACGGCGGGCACCTCCGGCCATCTTGGTGAACTTAATGGTGATGTCCTTGCCGAAGAAGGCACTGAGGATCTTGGAGGCGTTCTCCTCGACCTTGGCCTGCCGCTCCTTGTCCAGCGCGAGGCAGATCTCCCCCAAGTCCTTGCCGGCGCTGAGCTCATCGTAGGCGTACTTGGCTCGCCTGTAGATAGCGTTGGCCCGGATGCCGTCGGTAGCCTTGATAATGGTTTCCGTGACCCGCCCTCGGCGGATCTGCTCAGCCTTGCGGGCGACAGTGTTGGTGGAGAAAGCGGCGATCTCGGGGTCAATCCACTGGGTGAGTTTGACCTCCCTGACGGCGTCGGCCGCTGCCTCTACGTCGCCCCCGTTGGCGATGAGCAGGTTCATGGCAATGACGCCATCGGCCACCAGGTGGGCGAGCGGGGGGTTGACCGGGCCGCCACCGAAGCCGGCGCCGATCATCGGGGCCTCCATGAAGGCGGCCAAAGCCTCATTCAGGGTCATCATCCCGATCACCGAGGGCGCACCGACGTCTTTGAGGATCATCCCCAGGCTGCCGACGAGGGTGGCGGTGTCGTATTCCTTGCCCGTGCCGCGCAGGTGGAGTTTCTCAGGGAGACCGGCGGCCTCGGCAGCGCCCTTACCGGCCAGGTAGCAGGTGCCCTGGACGAAGAACTCGCCGTATTCCGCGCCGATCATCCCGTCGGGGTTGACCAGTTCCAGTACAGCAGCGGCGGCGAGGATGGCGCACTGGATGGGGCTGGGGGTGATGCCGACGCCCCGATAGGCCTTCATCATCGCGTCCACGGCGATCTTGCCGCCCTTCAGACACAGGTCAACATAGACCATATCCTCGCCCAACACGCTGTGGCCCATAGGGGCACCGCCGGCAACGAAGGGGGGCACATCGGCGCCGTCTACACGGACCAGTTCGCCCTTCTGCATCGCCTCATAGAGAGCCTGCACAGCGGCGAAACCCGAGACCTTGTTGGTCAACTTAGAGGTGGGGATGGCCGCCACGCCGGAGCGACATGCACCTGCTTTCATCCGCGCCATCGCCCCCAGTTTGCGGTTACCCGCAGGCACGCCAGCGCGGGGCGCCGTGCCAGCGATATTGAGCAAGGCAGCAGTGATCAAGGCCGCGTTCGCCGGCGCCGCGCCCGCCTCCATAGCCGCCCTGACGCCTACCTCGACTATGTGGTCAAGGGGTAATTCCTCCAGATTGGCGTCGCTAAGTTCGATGCTCCGCCCCTGCAAAATCTCCCCCGTCATCGCGTTGGCGGCGCAGAGGGCAGCCAGGTTCAACATACCGTGCCCCTTAGTCAACGCCTCAATGCGGTCACTGGTGGTGTACTCCACATTCGAAGTCACCGCCATAATCGTTGCCAGGATTTCCTTCTCCATAGTTAACACCTCCAGATGTTATTGACAGGCCCTTCAGGGCCCGAAATGCGGGATAAAATTGTTCCGATCGAGGTCGTCCTTAGCAACCACTTGGGTCTTATATCTTGCTCCTGCATCACCTCCTTAATTGAAAAAACCGAACTACCAAGAGATCACTCTCGGCAGCTCGGCTGCACGAAGGCGGATCATACCACAGCCTCGCGGTCCCATCCGCAGGGTAGCCGCTCATTTAATTGTTTTAGCTATTAGCAATTATACATTAACAATCAGCCTGTGTCAAGGGTTTTGGGCGGAAGGCCAGGGCTTTCCGGTTTTCTAACAGAGTTTCGTGGTGAGCAGGGCCAGGCCACGGTCGGGGCGCGCAGCCATCGCTCGCCACCCGTCAGGGATGTACCGGTACCCTAACCACCGCAAGAGGTT
>QMOC01000145.1 GCA_003648085.1 Chloroflexota bacterium | reverse complement strand
GCCGCCCCCGGCGACCAAAGCCACCACCCAGGATGCACCACCACCGGCCACAGCAACGCCAACGCCAGAATGGCAAACGACAAATGACAAATGGCAAACCCCAAATCCCAACGAACAGCACCTGACCGTGGTGTATGGGTCACCTTGTCACCCTGTCTCCGTGTCACCTTGTCACCCTGTCTCCGTGTCACCTTGTCACCTCATACACCCTTACATCACCCGCTCCAAACACCTGCTCCCCTGCTCCCTTGCTCCCCTGCTCCCCTGCTCCCAGCGCCCGCTCCCTCGGCCCGACCAATACATACCCCACGCGATTCTCCCGCAAGAACGCCTCCCGCTCCGCCGGGCTCATCTCACCTGCCCAGTATGCTTCCACCTGCGCTTTTCGCCGCTCCGCGTCCACCGTCTCGAAGGGATGGCCGTAGACTACTCGCTGCCCGGCCCAGGCCGGCACGAACAGGCCCGTCTGCGGCGCGCATAGTACCACCGCGTCGGGATGGCCTTCGTCGCGCAGCCACTCCAGCGCGGCCCATTCCCCTCTGCTCAGGTAGAACCACGGCCTGCCGGCCGGCGATAGCGGTGTCCCCAGCATCAGGAAAACCGGCGTCAGCGCACAGAAAGCCACCACCAGTCCCTGAACGAACGCCCGCCTGCGGGCATAGACTCGCGGTCGCACCGCACGCCACCATCCCGTTCCGGCGAGCAAGCCCAGCGGCACCCCAAGCCCCAGGCTCAGCCGGCGCTGCAACGAGAGCGGCAGGTACATCCCCACCAGCGTCACGCCGACCCAGCCCAACAGCAGCCAGTCGCCGTCGGAGCCGCGCCGCACTGCAAAGGCGATCCCCAGCACGGCCAGCGCCAGCACCAGCCCGTAACTCAGCGCCCAGTCCCACAGTGGCGGCGAAGGGGTCACGTTCTGCGCGTTCCACGCCGCCAATACCGGATCGGCACGGATCGCCCACTGCGCGTACAGTGGATAGGGCAGCGCCGCCGCTCCGGCCCCGGCCATCCAGGCGACCGCCCGCCACGGCACGCGCCGCTCACGCACCGCCCGCGCAACCAGCATCACCCCCTGCCCCCCGAACACCGCCACCAACCCGAACGGCTGAATCACCCCCAGCGCCACCGCTGCCGCCACCATCCCCAGGCCCCACAACCACTCCTTGCTCCCTGCTTCCTGCTTCTTTGCTCCCTTGCTCCCCTGCTCCTCTGCTCCTCTGCTTACTTGCTTCCCTGCTTCCCTACTTCTCCGCTTCCTCCCGCTAATCGCCTGCAATCCACATACAACCATCCCCACCATCAGCCCCATCGCCAGCGGGAAGTGCGCGTTTGCCAGCAGCGCGTACGCAGGGAACGCCTCCGGCACCCACAGGTCGGCTGTCACGATGCCCAGCAATCCCACCAGCCAGCCCAACCCCGACCCCAGCGCCGCCAGCAGGAACATCGCGCGCCGCTCGCCCACATCGTCGCTTAACCGGGAGGCCAGCCCGTAGAACGCCAATAGCATCGCCACGCCACCTGCCATCCGCGCTGCGTGGTAGACCACGATCAGCGACAGGCCCGTCCAGCGCGCCACGTGCCCCAGCGCCAGATAAAACACATACACCGGTGCGCCGTTATGCGGTTCAGGGGTGTAGGGGAGACGAAACAACCAGGAGCCCGTGAGCCCCTGGCGCATCTTCGCCATATAGGAATTGCCGTCCTGCGGGTTGAAGATCAGCCCGGTGAAGTGCGCACCATCAGGCGTCACCGCCCAGGCGATGAGGTAGGGCAGATTGCTGGCAGCCACCAATGCCAGTGTCACCAGTGCGACCCAACGCCATTCCCTGCGATTCACAGCCGCTCTTATTCTACCCACCCTGACCAGATTGTAACATAAATCACCATCAGCATCAAGCCCCGCCCGACCCCTTGATTTGCCAATGGCCTGTGATGCTGGTATAATATCCATGCGCCACCCTAGCTCAATCGGCAGAGCAACCGCTTCGTAAGCGGTCGGTTTTGGGTTCAAGTCCCAAGGGTGGCTCTACTACGCAGGCCCCGCAGATGGGGCCTTCTTTACTAGCAGGGACTGATTCAGCGGAGAGTGGATGATTGCTCAACCACCGCGTGACCCCTGGCGCGTTATATGGCAAATTGTGACCAGCGATGTTTCGCTGGCCGCCTTGCTAATAGCCGTCGCAGCCGGGTTGACTGTCACAGTGTGGCTGCCCCAAATGCCCGTGGCCGATCCGGTAGCCTACGCGAGGTGGCTTTCTGAAGTGCAGGCCCACTTTGGCGCGGCAACTCAGGCGATGCGGACGCTGGGCCTGTTCACAGTTACACATTCCCTCGGCTTCCGTATACTCCTCGCACTTCTCGCCGCCTGCCTGCTACTCCGACTCATAGAAAGCAGCGACCGCCTGCGTCAAAGCCAGGAAGTGATGGAGCCGATGGGAGAATGGCGTGGGCTCACGGGCGTGTGCCTGCCCGACGTAAGGGATGACCTGCGCCGTTGGCGCTATCGAGTGCTGCACCAACCCCCGCTCCTCCAGGCTGATCGCTGGCCGTGGGCCGACCTGTTCCCCCTGCTGGCTCACGCCGGAGCACTGTTACTGCTGGTCGGACTGCTCATCACCCATCTATGGGGTTGGCAGGTCGAGGGGCTGATCGTGCAGGGCGGTGAACAAGCCACACTACCCGGCACTGACAAATGGGTCGCGTTGGACGATGATGCCCGCCGGGTGACCCATAGCCCCGGCCTCGTGACCTTTGTCGAAGAGCGCGGGCCCGGCGTGCGAGTCAGTGCCGCCGACAGCACGAGACGATCACTGCCACTCCAACAAACCACTGAGGCCGACCCCGTCCCACAACTGGCCCTGGCGCTCACCGAGGACCAGTACTTCGCCATTCCGGAGGCCCACTTAGTTGTCCGGCTGGCACCGCAGACTGGTCCTGCCGCTGGGACCCACAGCCCCGTGCTCGTCCAGGTCTACCGCAGCCCGCCCGGACGGTTGACAACCGAGACTGTGGTAGAAGGAGATGCGGACCTGACGGTGGGAGACGTGACGCTAAAACTCGTCAGCGCACCCTACGCGCGGCTGACCGCCACCTTCAACCCTGGCCTCTGGCCCACCGGCGCAGGTCTGGTGCTCCTGGCCGCCGGCCTGTTGGGAAGTATGATATGGCCTGTACGTCGCTTCTGGCTGCGCGAGGGAACCGATGGGGTCGAGGGCAGCGGTGATCTCCCGCGAGCGTTGACGAAGGACGAGGAGGCCTGACGTGCCGGTTACCGTAGTCTTCACCGGATTGGCCTGCGGCATGTTGCTGACAGCGGTTGGGCTGGCGCTATGGGGTGGCTTCCGGCAAGTGCCAAGGCTCTCTCACGCCGTGCAGGCCATTGGCTGGCTGGCAGGAGTGACACTACTAATCGGAGTACTGCTTACATGGCAGGAAAACCACAACGCATCCATACCTGCCATACGTCTGATGCTTATGGCGGCTTTGGCCGCTCTGCCTAACCCCCATCGTCGCTGCGCCTCCTCCTGGGACAGCGCCATACCCATCCTCCCGGCGCTGATATTGGCCGGAGTCGGCCTCTTCTGGTCCCCAGAGTCCGTCGGCACCGGCCTCGGTCACCGGCCGGTCGCCCCGATGGAGTTGGCAATTGTCATCTGCGGGGGGATTGGGGCGCGAGCGATGGGTGAGGCCCTGAGCAAGATAGCCACTCTAGCCCCACACGTCGAATGGTCATTCACCGCAGCATACATGTTGCTGACGCTGCTGGTGGGTGAGATGGCGCTGGTGAACCTTCGGCAGTGGGGAACACTCTGGGGAGGGGCCTCCGGTGAAAGTGGGCTGACGGGGGCGTGGCTGATCTGGAGCGCGGCCTGGCTAGCCCCACGTCAGCATGTCCGGCTACGAGCAGCATTGACTATCGTGGCCACGTTGCTGCTCATTGTGCTGGCTACTGGACGCTAGTCACTGGATAGGGGAAAAGCATGCGACCCATCGTGATAGGAGTAGCCGGTGGAACCGGGTCAGGTAAGACGACGGTGGCAAACCAGATTCTGCGGCGTGTGGGGGCTGAGCACGTCGCTTACATCCCCCACGACGCCTATTATCGTGACCTCAGTCACCTTCCGCCGTGCCAACGTGCTCAAGTCAACTTCGATCATCCCGATTCATTGGAGACCGAACTGCTGATCGAGCACCTCAAGGAACTGCGCGCTGGCCGAGCCGTCGAAATTCCGATCTACGACTTCACCACCCACACGCGCATGCCAGAGACACGCCGTGTGGAGCCGGCACCGGTGATCCTGGTCGAAGGCATCCTGGTCTTTGCCGAGTCCCAACTGCGAGAACTGTTCGACGTCAAACTTTACGTGGACACCGACGCTGACGTGCGCTTCATCCGCCGATTGCGGCGCGACATCGAGGAGCGGGGCCGTACCGTTGATTCGGTCTGCGAGCAGTACCTTTCGACCGTGCGTCCGATGCATCTGGAATTCGTCGAGCCCAGCAAACGCTACGCCGACGTCATCATCCCGGAGGGAGGCTTCAACAACGTCGCTATCGAGATGGTCGCCGCGCGCATCAGGGGACTGCTGGCCGAGCGGCCGGGAGATATTGGCGCGTGATGGGCGGGTATGTTACAATAGCGGATTGGCGTGAAAATAATCAGGTGAAACTTTCGGTTATCATCCCGGTCTACAACGAGGCTGCGACTATCACCCAGGTCATCGAGCGGGTGCTGTCGGTCGAACTCGACGGCGTTGAGAAAGAAATCATCGTCGTGAACGACGGCTCGACCGACGGGACCGACGTGGTTCTGAATGGCCTCGCCGCCCGTTGGCCCAACCCGTTGAAGATCGTGCATCACGAGCGTAACCGAGGCAAGGGAGCGGCCATCCGCACTGCGCTGGAGCACGTCACAGGCGACGTCATCATTACTCAGGACGCCGATTTGGAGTACGATCCCCGGGAATACCCCAGGCTGCTGGCCCCTTTCAAGGACCCGACGGTGCAAGTGGTCTACGGCTCACGCAACCTGCGCCGAAACCCCCGCTCATCGTGGAGTTTCTACTGGGGCGGGCGGCTGCTGAGTTGGATTGCTAATCTACTGTACGGTTCGCACATCACCGACGAAGCGACCGGTTACAAAGCCTTCCGCACCAACCTTCTCCGCAGCCTCGATCTTCGGTCAGACCGCTTCGAGTTTTGTCCGGAGGTGACCGGCAAAGTACTGCGGCGAGGGATCGAAATCCACGAAGTGCCAATCTCGTACCGGCCGCGTTCCTTCGACGAGGGCAAGAAGATCAACTGGCGCGACGGCCTGTGGGCCATCTGGACGCTGTTGAAGTACCGTGTGCGGTGAAGTCGGGAAAACCCGCCTGGGAATTGCCGTGGTGGGCGCACCGGAGGCCCGAACTTGTTCGGGTTGGCCGGTGGGCAACCCCAACAAGTTAGGGCATCCGAATCCTGGCCACGGGAAATCCCAAAGATCCAGCGTGATTTGACATTTCGTGTTTGTTCGATATAATTAACAATGTGCGGGTGTAGTTCAGTGGTAGAACGTCAGCTTCCCAAGCTGAATGTCAGGGGTTCGAATCCCCTCACCCGCTCCTGAAGTGACCCGCACTTTTGACGATCGTCAAAAGTGCCAAAAGCCCAAGGGACTACTGGAAGCCGTCGGTGTCCCAACCACCGACGGCTTCTTTTTTTCAATGACTTTACGAGAGCAACTTCACCCTGAAACTGCTCAGACAAGCCGTCGCCAATGTGAGTGAGGGGGTCATCCAGGTGCTGTTGATGGATTGTGGCGATATTGAGAGACGTAGAGTTTGGGATTAGGGCTTTCTCCTACGTCCCCTCCTCCCACGATGCCAGGTACTTCTCCTGCTCCGGCGTCAGCACGTCAATCTCCACCCCCATCGCCTGCAACTTGAGCCGGGCAATCTCCCGGTCAATCTCCTCCGGCACACCGTAGACGGTGCGCTCCAGTTCGTCGGCGTGGCGCAGGATGTACTCGGCGCAAAGGGCCTGGTTGGCAAAGGACATGTCCATCACCGCGCTGGGGTGCCCCTCGGCGGCAGCCAGGTTGACCAACCGGCCCTCCGCCAGCAGATGGATGCGCCGTCCGTCGGGCAGGGTGTACTCGTCCACGAAGGGGCGGATGCGGCGCGGCGGCCCCGCTGCCATCTCCTCCAGGGCCGGGATATTGATCTCGACGTTGAAGTGGCCGGAGTTGGCGACGATGGCCCCATCCTTCATCGCTTCGAAGTGCTGCCGGTCAATGACGTTGATGTCGCCGGTGGAGGTGATGAAGATGTCGCCCAGAGGAGCGGCCTCGATCATCGGCATCACCCGGAAGCCATCCATCACCGCCTCCAGCGCCCGCAGCGGATCCACCTCGGTGATGATGACGTTGCCGCCCATTCCTTTGGCCCGCATAGCGATCCCCCGGCTGCACCAGCCGTAGCCGGCCACTACCACGGTCTTGCCGGCGATGAGGACGTTGGTGGCACGGATGACGCCGTCCATCGTGGATTGCCCCGTGCCGTAGCGGTTGTCAAAGAGGTGCTTGGTCATTGCGTCATTGACGGCGACGATGGGGTAGCGGAGCGCGCCGTCTTTCGCCATCGCCCGCAGCCGGATGACGCCGGTGGTCGTCTCCTCGGTGCCACCCAGGACATCGCCGATGAGTTCGGTGCGCTCCTTGTGGAGCGTGCTCACCAGGTCGGCCCCGTCGTCCATCGTGATGTGGGGCCGGTGATCAAGG
>QMOC01000144.1 GCA_003648085.1 Chloroflexota bacterium | reverse complement strand
GCCAGGTTCGGCTCGTCCCATACCTGGTAGTAATCCACCTGCGCGCCGTAGCGGACGGCGAAGGCGCGAGCGAAAGCAGCGAAGCGGTCGGGGTCGGCGGGAGGATCGGGAGGGCTGTCGTCCAGGACGGCCACCAGGCGCAGTTGGGGGTGGCGAGCCAGCGCAGCCAGGATGCGGTCGGGGACGGCCCAGTCGAAGTGGCCCTCCTGTGGCTCGATCTGGCTCCAATAGAAGGGCTGGCGCACCCAGACGAAGCCCCCCTCGGCGATGCGGGTCAGGGCGGCCTCCAGTCCTTCATCATCGTACTGCTCCAGCGCGACGTTGACGCCCAGGATGGGCACGTCGGCCTCGGCCACGGGCGCGGGGAAGCCCTCAGTGAGGCCCCGTGTGCGGGTCTGGTGGGCCACGACGACGGATTGCGCGGCCAGACCGACGGCGAGCAGCAGGGCCAGCCACAGGAGCAGGCGGAGCGTGCGAGGCAGCGAATCAGCCATCCGACGCTCCCTCGGGATGGGAGGAGCGGGTCAGCCGGCCATCGTCCAGTTCGTAGACCGCGGTGGCGAAGTCGTAGATGACCGGGTCGTGGGTCGCCACGACCAGCGCGGTGCCCTCCAACGCCACGATCTGGCGGAACAGGGAGAGGATCTCCTGCCCGGTGCGGCTGTCCAGTTCGCCCGTCGGCTCGTCGGCCAGGATGAGCATCGGCCGGTTGGCGGTGGCACGGGCGATGCACAGTCGCTGCTGTTGCCCCCCCGACAGTTCGTAAGGGCGATGGTCTAAGCGACGCTCCAGCCCAACCAGCGTGAGGCACTCGACGGCGCGGGCATGGCGCTGCGCCCGGGGTACGCCGGCCAGCCGCAGGGCCAGTTGGATTGTGGCGAGGGGTTGATTAAGTAGACGTTTCAACGCCGGCTCCTGTCGCACATTCGCACATCCTGCTGCCCTTATTGAGAACTGGACACTCGCGATTTTGCTCGTAGTAACGACTTCAGTCGTTCAAAGCGAGATCAGAGCGACTGAAGTCGCCACTACGCCCCCCATATCTTGCGGTTCATCAGCCGTCATACCGCAAATGTGGGGGGCTCCAAAATTCGCCAGACTCCAGTAATGTGAAACCTAACCCCTTTGGGTTTCTTTGAAAAAGGTTACCATATCAGTAAAACCATAGAGGCTGATGCCGCTAAAAGTAATGGTTAGCTGGTCAACCCTTTTCTTGACCGATTCAGTCCAGCGATCTATTTCAGGAGTAGCCGACGCTGCATATTCCTCGTTTGCAAAATAGCCAAGAGTCACGTGTGGACTGTAGCTGCTTCGCATCGTAACTCCAAACCGTTCTCGAAACCAGGCTGATAGAGCTTTGCGGTCTTCGACAATACGCTTCAATTCCCTCTCGGAGTCCTGATCTGCTGGCATCAGACTCGCTACGAGCACCTCATTGCCCCATTTAGCCAACCTCTTGAACTTGAACCTGATAGACCGATTCGTGCTGGTGATCAGTGGAGAATGGCGAACCTCATTGGTGAACTCCTTGTCTGTAAGAAGAGAGCCTGGCAGATTCTTCAGGAAATTCTTTAGCCTCAAGTGACAATCAGCCGAAACATCTTGCACATTACCATCATTCAGTCCATCCCACACTGTGACATGATACGAGTAGGGAGGCAAGGGACAAAACAAGTAGGTATTTGTCAGCCTATACCTTCCTATCTCATTCAAGAATTCTGCAAAACCTTTGTAAAGCTGCAGATCTTCACTTTCATCCACGGAGCAATCGACTTTGAGCCAATCCCTTCCCATTGACGAAACACTATCGCCCGGATTGTCAAACAGCAGAGAAAAACCCCTAAAGGGTGCCCATCGAGGTTCAAATCCTGCGATTTTACTATTTGTGATCGTAATCATCCTTCATTCTCCCCGGAGTTCCGGTTTTCCCTTCTACTCTTCGGCCTCAAGCCGTCGGCACAGCCCCCGAAACAGCGGATGCCCCGGCACGGCCAGCAGGCAGGGCTTGAGGCGCAGGTCCTTGGCTGCGATGGCTGCCAGCCAGTCTGCCTCGGCCTGGTAGAGCGGCTCGCCGATAACAGTCTCCAGATCGCCTCCGGCGCGCAGTTCCCAGACCACATCCCAACCGTACGCCTCCACCAGCCAGCGCACGAAGGAGCCGCCCTCCATCACCGCGCGGAAGAATAGGGATTATCGTAAGGCAAGAAGCAGGAGGCGGGAATGGTGCTGTCGCCTGGACATCATACTTCCCCTGCGCCCATGGTCGCATGTACCCGGCGTGGCTCCCGCACCGACCAGTGTAGCAGGGCCAATCCCGCCAGTTCGACGACGAAGGCCACACCGAAGAGCACCCGATACCCCGCCACTCCGGCCAGCCAGCCGCCGAGCAGCGGTGCCACAGCCGCCACGACGCCGCTCACCGTGTTGTTCAGGCCGATGTAGGTCGGGCGCACGTCGGGGATGCTGAACTCGAAGACGATCATGATGCCCGAGAGCATGAAGCCGGCCGCGCTGGCACCGGTGAGCGCGAAGACGGCGTGGAACCAGGCGGGGGCAGGGGCCAGGCCGGCCAGCCCCACGGCCAGCGCCCCGAGCAGCGTGCTCCACTCCAGCACCAGTTTGTGCCCTTTGCGGTCGGCCAGCACCCCGAACAGGAGATTGCTCAACGCCTGGCCGATGAGCATACTGGCGGTGAAACTCCCGGCCTGGCTATCGGGCAGTCGCCAGCGTTGCACGGCGTAGACGGCCAGAAAACCCACTGCCATCCCGCCCGTGGTGACGACGACCTGGCTGAGCAGATAACGCCGAAAGTTCAGGTCGGCGCGTAGTATCGTCGGCAGACGACGCCAGTACTCCCGCTGCGAGACGGCGGGCTCCTGGCTGACCTGGACCGGCTCGCGGGTGAGCGCCAGGAAGACCCAGGAGATGAGTATGAAGACCGCCGCCGCTGCGAAGCAGAGCACGTAGCCCTGTGGAAAATCGTAACGGTCGAGCAGCCAGGCGGCAGCGACTGCGCCCAGCACGCCGGTCGCCGTCCCGCCGAAGTTAGTGATGCCGAAAAACCTCCCCCGCCGATCGAGGGGGATAACCTTGGCGATCATATCCTGCCAGGCGACGGCCACCACACCTGCCCCCACTACGTGCCAGGCGAAGAGCACAAAAAAGGCGACGAGGGCCAGCGTGGGGGAGCGGGTGGCAAGCCAGGCCGCCGGCACCATCAGGAGCACCGGCAGGCGTTCGGTGAACAGCCCCAGGTGCACCGGCAACACCTTCTTGCGCGGCAGTCGCTGCACCCAGTTGGCTGTGAAGAGTTGCGGCAGAAGCCAGCCAGTAGCAGCGATCATCGAGAGCAGCCCAAGTGCCAGTTTGCTATCGGTGAAATGGCTGACGTAGAGCGGCAAGATGGTGCGCGAGGCAATGAAACTGGCCCCCAGCCAGAAAAAGGTGCCATCCAGCACGTTGACCGTGGCATTGTGCCGGTAGTTACGCTCCACCTCCTGCTCGAAGTCAGAATCTGTGGTCATTTCGATGGGCTGTGCTGTGCCTATGGGATATGTTATGTGGAACTTCGTCTACCGGTCGCTGACCAGCAGCCGCATATACTCGCCGATGTCGGCGAAATCCTCCAGACCCCAGGTGGCCTTGATGAGCCGGTCTTGCTTCTCTGGGGTGAGGACCGCAGATGCGTTGGCGCGGAACTTGGCGACGATTTCGTCATCGCTCATTGGGTTCTCGGGGCTGCCCTTGGCGTGGTCCACCTGCTCCTCGTAGACCTTTCCATCGGTGGTAGTGATGCGCACGATGGTCCGCTTCACCGCCGGGAAGAGCGCGTCAATCTCCGGATCGGCCACGACCTTGATCTTGGGCAGGAGCGCCCAGATGCGCGGGTCGCGCAATTTCTCCTCCTCGAAGGAACTGGGCAGGACGTTGCCGTCGGCGATGGCGCAGGCTACGCAGTAGGGCAGGCTGTGATCGGCTGTCTCCTTCGTCGTCGGCTGATATTTGCTGGGGTCGGAGAGGATGTCGGCCCCACGGGTGGTCGTGCGTATGTGTACCTCGGCCACGTCCTCGGCGGTGATGGAATGGGCGCGGCAGATGCTCAGCGCGGCGGTGATGGGTTGATGGGTCAGCGCCTCGGTGGGGAAGGCCTTGTAGGAGCACTGAGTGATGAGGAACTTTTCCCCCAGGCCGTTCACCAGCACGTCGGTGGACCACTCGACATTGCTCAGCACTTCGATTAACCCCTCTTTGCCCTCGACGACCTCGACTGGGCCGGTGTAGCCTTCACGGGCCAGGAGCGCGGCCCGCACGCCGGCCTCGGTCGCCATCGGGTCGGCGGTGTTCTTCATATTCGTCAGGTGGCCCGCCACGACGCAGCCGAGAGTGAAGTGGGAACTGCCGGAGATGCCGGCAGCCGCGACCATCTGGTCTTCGCTCAGGCCGAGCATGCGCCCGGCGACGAAGGGGGAGACGAATTGGGTCAGGCTGGCGTGGTGCCAGCCGACCTCGCGGATGCCGGGGGTGGCCGCGTTGCACCAACGTATCTCCAGTTCGTAGGCGATGAGGATGCCGACGATGACCTCCCGCCCATCCCGATGTGTGACTTCCCCGGCGGCCAGCGCGGCGGGGATGATGTCGGAGGGGTGGGAGGGATCCTGCTCCCAATAAATGTCGTTGTAGTCCAGCGCTCGCACTAAGAGCGCGTTCATCAGCGCGGCGTTGACGGCGTTGGTGCGGTGGCCGCTGCCGATGACCGTCGCCTCCGGCGTGCCGCCAAGGGCGACGATGTGACGATGGGCGGCCTGCATGTCATCCAATGGCACGGCGGCTAACGCGCAGCCGACGGAATCGAGCAAGAAACGTTTGGCCTCGTGCACCGCGTCGGCGGGGATGTCTTTGTATTGCAAGTTCAGGGCAAATTGTGCCATCTGGCGGGTGATAGAATTCATCCTCACGTCCTCCTTGAAAAGTAGGGTTCTTTTGTAGCGTTTGAACCGGGCTTTCCCAGGGCGGTTATGAACTTTGGGAAATTACTTCGGGTATCGGGCTTGAGCGCCTGCCCGCCCCGAGTTGAAAACTCGGGGCGGAGCCAACTCGAAGCCCGTTGGAAACGGGCTAAATCGCTCCCCTGGTGCCATTTTAGGGCGCTTCGAGCGCCCTTCCAACCGCTTAGCCTGGGGTATTCAACCCCAGGCGAGGCCTTACAACCGCTCCGCCACGGCCTGCGCCACTTCCAGTGTCGTGTTGCTCCCGCCCAGGTCGTAGGTGCGCACCTTGCCCTCGGCGATGACGTCGGCGATAGCCTTCTCCAGCGCCTGTGCCGTTTCCTTCTCCCCCAGCCAATCCAGCATCAGTTTGACGGCCAGGAGCATAGCGGTGGGGTTGACCTTGTAGAGGCCAGCGTACTTGGGGGCCGAGCCATGGGTGGGCTCGAAGATAGCGAAGTCGTCGCCGATGTTGCCGCTGGAGGCGAAGCCCAGCCCGCCGACCAACTGGGCTGCCAAATCGCTGATGATGTCGCCGAACATATTGCTGGAGACCAACACGCCGTAGTTTTGTGGGTTCTTGACCAGCCACATGGCCATAGCGTCCACGTTGGTCTCCCACAGTTCAATCTCGGGGAATTCGGCGGCGATTTGCCGGGCTTCGCGCACCATCATCCCGCTGGTCTCACGGATGACGTTGGGCTTTTCGACCAGGGTGACTGTTGGATAGCCGTGTTCTTTGGCGTACTCGAAAGCGCGGCGCACGATGCGGTGGCAGCCCTGGCGGGTGAAGATGCGACAGGAGAGGGCGATGTCCTCCGATGGCACGCCTTCAAAGGCGGACATACGGGGGCTGTGGGTTTCTAACGCCGTCCGCACCTCCTCCGGCAGCGGGTGGAACTCGACGCCGGCATAGAGACCCTGGGTGTTCTCGCGGAAGACGACCAGGTCAATGTCATCGCGGAAGTTGAGCGGATTGCCCTTGAAGGCTTTGCAGGGGCGCAGGTTGACGTAGAGATCGAAGAGTTGGCGCATGCGTACGATGGGACTGCGGTAGACCAGCCCCTTGCCCTGCAATTCAGGGGCCAGTTCGGCCTGAGCCTCCTCCTTAGGCTTGGAGGTGATGGCGGCGAAGAGGGCGCAATCGCATGTCTTGAGCGTGTCAATCGTGCGCTGCGGCAGCGGGTCGCCCTCCTTGCACCAGAACTCCCAGCCGATGTCGGCAGGGACGTACTCGGCGTCGAGAGCAATTTTATCGAGCACAATTTGCGCGGCGTCCATCACGTCTTTGCCGATGCCGTCGCCGGGCATCAGCGCGATACGGTACTTGGCCATTAGATCCTCCTAAATCTGAGATTGGCGGGGTATCCTCTTAATAACTTGGGGTATGTGAGACAAATTGCCAATTTGCCCTACGCGCTGCCCCAGAATATTGAGAAGATACTTGGCGGGGTTATTCTACCTGATGGTGGGTGAGAGGGCAAGCCTTTAGTCCTCTAGCCACTTTCTCCGGTGTCAGTGGCAACTCGTCGAACCAGACCCCGGTGGCGTCGTGGACGGCGGCAACGAGCGCCGGGGCCAGTGGGATGAAGGGCATCTCTCCCATCCCTCGCACACCCCACGGCCCGCGTGGGTCGGGGTGCTCGACGATGATGGAGTCCACCCGCTCCGGCACGTCGCCGATGGTGGGGATGAGGTAGGTGCTGAGGTTCGGCGTCAACACGCGCCCCCCCTCGACGATGAAGTTCTCGCACGTGGCCCACCCCACCGCCTGTGC
>QMOC01000143.1 GCA_003648085.1 Chloroflexota bacterium | reverse complement strand
CTACGAAGCGGCGCCCGACGAGTCGGGCTTACGCCGCAACACAGCAGGAAAACGGTCTTTGCGGCAAGCAAGGGGGATTGATCCCCCGCTGCTCTGTAGCCCGGCGACTTCATCGCCGGGCGGCGGTGTGCAGCAGACACCAAAGTGTCAACCTATTTTCGCTTGTAATTGAACCATCCCTCGTCGCCGAAGGCAAAACGGTAGGGTGGGGTCATCTCAGGGGGTGAGCACAATCTTCCCGAACTGCTCCCCCCGTTCCAGCACCTCGAAGGCCCGCTTGCCCTCGGAAAGCGGCATCACCCGATCCACCACCGGCTTCAGTTTCCCCGCCCAGACCAGCCCCATCACGTCGCGGAAGTCCTGGTGGGTGCCCATCGTCGAGCCGATGATGCTGATCTGTTTGCCGAAGATGAAGCGGATGTCAATCTCGGCCTGGGGGCCGGAGGTGTTGCCAACGATGACGATGCGCCCGCCCCGCGCCACTGCCCGCATGCTCTGGGCCAGCGTCGCTTTCCCGACGTTGTCCACCACCACGTCCACTCCCCGCCGACCGGTCAGTTGATAGATGGTGCGGCTCCACTGGGGGTCCTCCCGGTAGTTGAGCACCACGTCGGCCCCTAGTTCGCGGGCCTGCTCCATCTTCTCCTCCGTGCTGGTGAGGGCGTAGACGGTAGCGCCGGCCAGTTTGGCGATCTGGATCGCCATCGAGTTGACCCCGCCGCCGGCGCCGACGATGAGGACGGACTCACCGGCCCGCAGTTTGGCGCGGTGGATAAGCATACGCCAGGCAGTGAGGGAGACCAGCAGCGGCGCGGCCGCCTGGGGAAAGTCCCAGCCCTCGGGGATGGGCATCAGGTTGGCCGCTGGGACAGCCACGTACTCCGCCTGCCCGCCCCGCACCTGCTCCCCCAGAATGACGTAGCCGGGGCTGAGGGAATGCTCCCCCCGGCGGGTGAACTCGTCCTCGCGGGTGGAGATGCCGGGGTCGGCCACCACCCGCTGGCCCACCTCCCAGCCGCTGACCCCCTCGCCGAGGGCGGCGATCTCCCCGGCCACGTCCGCCCCGGTCCAGTGGGGCATCTCCAACTTCAGGCCGGGCCAGCCCCGCCGGATCCAGATGTCCAGGTGGTTGAGAGCGCAGGCCCGCACCCGTATCAGCACCTGGCCTGGGCCAGGTTCGGGGTCGGGCACATCCGTGTACTGCAAAACGTCCAGTTCTCCGTGTTCGTAGAAGCAAAGGGCTTTCACGACGTTCCTCCTTGCAGTTGGGCAGTTAGGGCTTCACCTCATCAGGCAGATACAACCAGGCTGGTGCGCGGTTAGTATACCTCAATGGCTGAAACAGGCAAGCCGTTCCTCCCCTTCCCCTCGCAGCGGGGAAAAGGGGGATCAAACTGCCCCCGGTCCCCCTACGCAGGGGGATCGGGGGCCAGGTGCATGGCTGAGGATGCGGTGGGTTGTGGGACCTTCAGGGCTCCTCCGGCGCGCCCACCTCCGTGGGTGACGTCTCCTCATCCATCAGCAACGGGCGAAGCGCAGCTGGCAGGTTGTTCAGGCCGCGGAAGACCACTTCGTTCTCACTGGCTTTAGCGGCGTCAGTGCCCAGGGACCGGATCAGGCCGCGCCAGCCGGCGTCCCCGACATGGTCGCCAGGCTCGCGCCACAGGCGCAGGACGAAGGTGACGAGCGGGCGAATTGGATGGGCCACGACAGATCTCCAGTCTACCAACGGGACGCTGCGCTGCCGGGCTACGGCTGCATAGTCATCACGCAGCGGAAGCCTGTCTCGTAGGGCGGATGCGACGGCTGATCGGCCGGATTCATATTGAGACGGTCGGTGCAACGTGTGTGTACCAGTCCGTCATCTCGGTACCCTCCTCCCCGGGTTACCTTACGATCTCCACTCTCCGGACCGGGGGGATTCTGGGCCGGAGAATGGGCATAGTATTCTGGGCCGTACCAGTCTGCCACCCACTCTCTAACGTTCCCGACCATGTCCAGCAAGCCGTAGGGGCTGGCGCCGGCGGGAAAACTGCCCACCGGTGCGGTGAGGTTCTCGTAACCGTCCTCACTCCCCCCTATGTTGGCGTGGGTAGCATCCGGCATCTGGTCTCCCCAGGGATAGATGCGGCCATCGGTGCCCCGGGCTGCCTTCTCCCATTCCGCTTCGGTCGGCAGCCTCGCGCCGGCCCACTCGCAATAAGTCCGGGCGTCCTCCCAGGAGACACCGGCCACCGGTTGAGCGTCTCCGTTGAAATTGGCATCGTCCCAACTGAATGGGGCGGCGCAAACTCCAGCTTCCACGCACAGGCGATATTGGGCATTGGTCACCTCTGTGCGGTCTATCCAATATTCATCCAGGTAGACGGTATGCCTGGGCTTCTCGGCTTTGGAAGCGGGCCACTCTTCTGAACCCATCAGGAACTCGCCGGCCGGGATGAGGATCATCACCATGCCATCGGCAGCCCGTTCGGCGGCGTTCTCGCCCGCAGGTGGCGCGGGGGATTCCGATGAAGGGGTGGGGGCTTCCGATGGGGAAGCAGGCGTCTCGCCCGGCAGACCGGGCATCTCCATCGCGTCCCCCGGCGGCTCAATGGTGATGGGCGCGTTGATATCGGTGACGTCGTACTCCAGGTACACGCTCCCCGTCTCCCCTGAGGGAGCCCCAGGAACGGGCATAGGGGAGAAACTTCCTCTTATCTGGGTCCGCTCCCGAACGGTGACGGGTGGCAAACCAGACTGGTCGGCCACCCAGACTTCTCCCTGGATACCAACCACAACTGTGCCTCCCTCCTCTGGGTCTGGGATGGCGAGGGAGATCTCATCACCGCCGGAGGTGTAGTGTTTGCAGCGGATGCCGTTCACCGTCTCCTCACCTGCCGGGGTCCAGCCTTCTACATCTGTCGTAAAGTCTTCCCAAATCCCGGAGATGTTCTCCTGTCCCTCTGGTCTCCATTGTATCCACGTGTCGTCGGCTTTCATCCAACTGGTGTCGCCGACGGTGATCGTCTCGAGCACCGGCTTCTCCTCTGTGCCGACCTGCGAGATGGACACGATCTGATGACTGGCCGGAGGTTCCCTGACCCATTCTTCAGTGACCGTCATTTCCACCGCTTCGGAGCCATCCTCGTTCTGCACCCGCCATATCACGTGGAGGCGGTAACTGTCCAGACCACCCAGGTCGGCGATTTCCGGGATACCGCTGCTGGGTTCAGACGGGGACACCGGCTGCTCGCCGCCGGGTTCGGCGGATGATTGTGTGCCCCCGGAGCCTTCCCCGCCGATGAGTCCGCCTATCGGGCCACATGCCAGCGTGACCAGGGCGAGAATGGTCACGATTGCCAACAGGGTTCTGCGTTTCATTCTGGTTCCTCCTTGTACCATAGAATTTGTGCGTCTATGATACCCCGGAGGCGTTAGGGGGGCGTTAGGAAAGCGGGGGTAGGCTCTCCAATTCGGTATGGATGTAGTGCGCCATGCGGTGCATCAGGCTGTCCTCGGCCTGACGCAGGCCATCTCGCAGCATAGCGCGGGCCTCGTCGGTACGGCCCAGAGTGGCCAGCGCCCGCCCCCGATGGAGGAGACCGATCAGGATACGTTCCCGGTCGCCGATGGCGCGGGCCAGGGTCAGCCCTTTTTCAATGGAGGCCAGGCCGTCGGCCCCTTTACCCTGACCCTGCGCCACCAGACAGGCCCCGATGAAGATTTCGGCGCCGGCCTCCAGGCTACGGAAGCCCTGCGCGATGGCCTGTGCTTTCCCTTCGGTGAGCAGCGTCAGGGCCTCACCCCACCATCCCTGCTCGTAGCGAGTGACTCCCAGGTTGAGGGTCCAAAAGATGGCACTCCGTTGGTCGCCGATGGTTTCGGCCAGAGTACGGGCGCTTTGGTAGTGCTCGGCGGCCTTCTCGAAGTCCTTCCGATCCTTGGCCAGCACCCCCAGATGCCCAATGATGTGCGCGGTCAGCCAGTGGGCGTCGGCCCGGCGGGAGGCGGCCAGAGCTTCTTGAAACATTGCCTCGGCCGCCTCGGTCTCTTGCTGGTTGATGAGCAGGATGCCCAGGTTGCCGCCGGCCCTGGCCAGCAAAGCGGGGTTCTTCTGGCTGCGGGCCAGACGTACCGCTTCTTCCAGCGCATGGCGTGCTTCGACGAGCCGTCCCACACGACCCAGCAGGCCGCCCATGCTGCTCAACAACCGCGCCCGGGTCATGGGCAGAAGCGGAGACATGCGCAGGGCCTGGGCGAAGTAGGACTCGGCAGCCGGGTAGTTGCCCAGGCCGGTCTCGGTGGTGGCCAGATCGGCCAACACAGCGGCCTGCATGTCGGGCGCGGCAGCCAGAGGCAGGGCGGCAGCCAGGGCGACGCGTGCATCTTCGAGTCGTCCCAGCCGCAGGTGAAAACGACCCTGCCAGCGCAGGGCCTCCGCCTGAGCAGAGCCGTTGGCTTCGGCGGCCCAGGCGGTGGCCTGCTCCAATCCCTGGTGAAATGCGCCCAGCGTCTCCAGCAGGGAGAGATGGGCTGCCTGGGTGGTGATCGTCGCGTTGGCCGGTGGCTGGGTCTGGTCGGGATGAGGCTCGCCGCGCAGGATGCGCTGGTGCAAGGCGGCGGTCTCGGGCAGGGGAACGACTCCCAACTCGCAGCGCACCCGTTGCCGAAAGGCGTCGTAGCAGCGACGGGCGGCCTCACGCCGGCCCAACGCCCAATGACAGGCCATAGCCAGGCGAGTGGCGACTTCGTTCAAGGGGTCGGCTGCCAGGAGGGTTTCGGCGTCGGTCAGCGCGGCCTCCCAGAGACGAGTCTCATAACGCCGGTGGGCGCGGGCCTCCAACGCCGCCAGGTAACGGAGATGCAGCCGTTCCCGCTCCAGTTGCGCCCATTCGTCGTAAGCGCCGGGCAGCAGCGGACCGGCGTAGAGAGCCAGTGCCGTGTCCAGATCGCCCGCGTCCAGGGCGGCTTCGAAGGCCAGGGCATCCACCCACAGCATTTGCGCCGGGTTCCAGCGCACCTCGTCCCCCTCCAGAAGCAGCGTCGCCGGGGGGAGCACCTGACGCAGATGCCAGATGGCCTGACGCAGGTTGTTGGCTGCCGAGTGGGGAGGCTTATCGGGCCAGAACAGGGCCTGAAGCACCTCGCGACGGTGAGGCCGTTTCCAACCCAGGGACAGGTAGGCCAGCAGGCGCAAGGGTTTGGGCTGGACGGGCAAGGGCCTTTGCTCGCCGCCTGTCTGCCAGATAGCACATGTCTGTCCCAGGAGATACAGGTGGATGAGGCCGGTTTCGTCGGTATCCATAGGGGGCTACCGCAGCCCCGTCTCCAGCCGCGCGATCACCATGCGCTGAATCTCGCTGGTCCCCTCGTAGATCTCAGTGACCTTGGCGTCGCGGAAGTAGCGCTCGATGGGCAGTTCCTTGGAGTAGCCCATCCCGCCGTGGATCTGGATCGCCTGAGTGGTGACCCACATCGCGGTCTCGGAGGCGAACGTCTTGGCCATGCAGGATTCCAGCGTGTACCGTTTGCCCGTCTCCTTGGCCGCCTCCTTCGCCAGCGCCGCTTTGTAGATGAGCAGCCGGCTGGCCTCGATGCGCGTCTTCATGTCGGCCAGTTTCTGCTGGATCATCTGGAACTGACCGATCTTCTTGCCAAAGGCTTCGCGCTCGCGGGCGTACTCCCGCGCCGCCTCGTAGGCCGCCTCGGCTATCCCCAGCGCCTGGGCTGCAATGCCGATGCGCCCTGCGTCCAGCACCGCCATGGCGATCTTGAAGCCCTCGCCCTCTTTGCCCAGCCGTCGCTCCACCGGGCACTTGTAGTCCTCGAAGTGAATCTCGCAGGTGGCGGAGGCGCGGATGCCCAGTTTGGGCTCGGTCTTGCCGCGGGAGAAGCCCGGCTCATCGGTGTCAATGATGAGGGCACTGACGCCGCGGTAGCGGGGCTTGGCCTCGGGGTCGGTCTGGGCGAAGAGCAGGATGTACTTCGCCACCGGCCCGCTGGTGATCCACGACTTGGTGCCGTTGATGACGTAGTGGGAGCCGTCGGGGGAGAGGAGGGCCGTCACGCGGATATTGGCGGCGTCGGAGCCGGACTGGGGCTCGGTGAGGGCGTAGGCCCCGATCACCTCGCCGCTGGCGACCGGTCGGAGGTACTTCTGCTTCTGCTCCTCGGTGCCATAGTGCAGGATGCCGTAGCAATAGAGGGAGTTGCAGACGGACATGATGACGCCGTGGGAAGCGTCCACCTTGGAGATTTCCTCCAGCGCGAGGACGTAGGCCAGCGTGTCCATCCCCACGCCGCCGTACTCCTCCGGCACCTCGATGCCCATGAAGCCCTGGGCGCCCATCTTCATAATCGTCTCGTAGGGGAACTCGCCGCTCTCGTCGTACCGGGCGGCGATAGGCGCGATCTCCTTCTGGGCGAAGTCTCGCGCCATGTCACGGATCATACGGTGTTCGTCGCTGAGATGTAGGTCCATTGGGATTCCTCCTTGACATAATGATAAATTTGGACAGAATATCCCAAATCCCATTTGGGATAAATTTGGGATAACGCTCCACAGCCGGTCAGTGCTCCATAAACACAATAGCTTCGTAGAGGCCAGACTTACTGTTTCGCCGTCTCATTCTTTCTATTGATATAATCCGAACTCCGTGCGCCTCAAAGATGTCAGCCAGAACCTCGTCCGAGGGCAGAGTAATCCCGTAAAATTTACTGTTACCGATGATGTAAGCCAGGCGTGTCCCTGGACGGAGAAATCGGTTGAGGGACTCGATGTGCTCCTCAATATCATTGAAGTACTTGGTCACGTAGTTCTGCATCAGGCGGCTATCTTGGCCAAT
>QMOC01000142.1 GCA_003648085.1 Chloroflexota bacterium | reverse complement strand
TAAGCGAAGGCAATAAAGAGTGCAGGCCAATCTTGAGACATATTAAGGCGCCGGTGGTATTGGTTTCAGGATGGCAATGATAGGCCCGCGTGGAGCATCAGCGCCGATCACATATGGCTTCTGTGGCTCAAATCGGATCTTGCCAGTTGTTGCATCCCGCTTAAACTCACCAAATGCCCATTCCTCATCCTCAGCGAGCCAAACCACACCAGGGCCGGGTCTCCTCTGAGTATCAAGGCGTATCAATAGATAATCCCCGGTCTCGGCCGGCAGGTCGTTCCAGTTATCCTCAAGCACTTTGAGCACGAAGTGCTTCGCGCTGACTTTCAATTTCAACGCGGTTTTCCGTTTGCCGGTAACCGAGTAAGGGCAAAAGGGCTTACCCTCAATCTTAAGTTCACGTGCCACCAGGCACTCCGTGACCTCCCACTCCGCCATAGAATAGCCCACCTCGCCTCCCCGCAGCGGGAAAACCGGCAACCATATTAGATTGAAGAAAGGCGTATCCAGGGGAGTGGCACCTTGCTCGGCGATGTTTGTGATCAGGACGTCTATCCAACGGATCACTCTCGTGCACTGCTCTTGGCGCTTACGGTCGCCCTCGATCCCCCAATGGAGATTGGCACGTTTGAACAGGTCCTGGGCATGTTCGTACCAATCTAGAGCCTTGCTATCATTACCCAGCATGTGGTGAGTCAATCCCAAAGCATAGTCGGCCACCGCGCGGTTGTGATAATACAAAGGGCCGGGCTG
Organism: Chloroflexota bacterium; assembly: GCA_003648085.1. GTDB lineage: Bacteria > Chloroflexota > Anaerolineae > B4-G1 > B4-G1 > B30-G15. Next base: position 6,120 of record QMOC01000142.1, on the reverse strand, counting down.
GTTCTTTAACATTTGCTGGGCTTTCTCATTGTACTCCAAAGCCGGTCCCAGGCGACCAACGCTACGATAGATATCGGCCAGATAGATCAGGGCAACAGCGTGATCTACCATCTTCCCCAGGCGTCTACTTGCATTGAGGGCATCGAGGGCACATCGCTCTGCCTCGGCTCGATTCTGTTCGGTTAGAGCGTGACCCGATTGCTCAAGCAACTTCCGCGAGCGTTGAGACACTGACTCACATGTGAGCAACTGCGAAGGTATGAATTCCGGAGGTACGTCTATCACTTCTTATCCTCCACATTCCGCTGCGAACTGCCCTTCTCTGGCAGGCCAGTCTGTCCGGGCAGGGAGTTGTCTTGTTCTATAGTTTCATACAATCTCTGCAAGGAACGAAATGTCTCCAGCGGTACAAAGGCTCGCACGTTAGGATCAAATGACATCCAGCGCAGCGTCTCGATAAAGCGCAGTGCAAGCTGATAATTGGATACCTGCTCTTTACTAATCAAGGTTTGCACTGCTTCGGTCAGCGTGAGAATCATTTCTGCCTGTGCCTGTACACTGACGGCCTCTAGACCGGCTAATGCGGCCTCTCCCTCCGCGCGCTGTATCAGTGTTATGCGCTCCAATTCGGCCTGCCAGGTCTTAATCCATTGTTGCAGTACCTCGTCACTCAATTCCTCAGCCGCCTGCTCCTCTCCCTCCGGGAGGCTCACTTTAATGTCAATCTTGCCGATGTCCACACTCAAAATCGTGGCACCGATGTCAGATACCGAGTTCTCTAACTTTTCCTTTAATTGACGTCGGATCTCCTCTCGTGTTGCATTAGTGCCGCTTGGTTGCTCCGGCTGTATGAGTTCATCAAGCCGACGTTGCGCCAGAATGCCGCGCAATATACCCTCCGCATCGCCAATGACCACCCGTCCTGTCCATTTCATAACCTGATCTTCGCGGTCTTCCTCGCGAATGCGCGTGCAAGTGGCGGCCTTAAGTACGGCCTCCTCGGTAAAAGGATACGGCATGTCGTCACTTGGCTCGATGGGGATACCATCCACACGATCATCAATCTTGAAGGTTACATCCACATCGCAAGAAATAGGAATGCCGTCTCGCGTGAGCGCACTAACTGTGTAGACCCAATGTTGAGGGCGCAAGTCCACAATTTCCCAAATACGCTCGAAACGCTCAATCCGTGCATAGCCCGGCCCGATCACCCGCTTGAGCCGGCCATTCTGCTCAGTGACCACTGCGCTGTCGTTGTAGACGACTAACAGGCCGGGACCACCAACGCGTGCCAGGATGCTGTCGGCACCGATTGCGATCTCGCCTCCTTTGATCAAGAGCCAGGGCCTGGCACTGACCTGTCCAAATATGCTCAAGCGCAGAAACTTGTGCGCTTCGGCAAGCCCACCCATATCATAGAGTCTATCGAGATACCAGGAGGCCACAAGAGGAATAGCCACCATAGCGGCTACGCCTGGTAGGACATCCACCAGCGTGTTACCCAGGAATGTCAACAGTGGTTTGGGCTCGGCTCTGACCTCCACCAATATACTCAGAGAAAGCATCAGCGACAAAGGCACCCCAATCCACAGAAGGTGCTTGACAATGAACTTTACTAGACGTTCTGGCGAAGGCATTTTACCATCACTTTAGGCCAGCTTGCGCCCACGATTTTCAGTCTGTTGTCTGATTGCCTCAATCGAATCGTCGAACCCGGCCGGCAACAAGCGCCTGACCAATGGCCGTATGGCCATCTGGCTAATTATCTCGATGAATAGCCTGATGATCTCCTCGTATGAAATAAGGGCTCCCGTTGCCTGGAGGCGACTCAGACGCTCGCTGAGATTTTGGATCACCTCTACTTGAGCCCGAGCACGTGCTTTTTCAATCTGGCGTAAGCGTGAGCGTTGCCCTTCAGCCTGCCGCTGCATAATGTGGCGTACCCAATACGCCTGCCAACTCCGGATGCGTTGCTCAAAGATCTGCCGCCTGTGTTTCTCGTCTGGCAACAGGTTGCTAATACCACCGCCCACTAACTTGATGCCACACGATTTTAACTCTTTACGTAATTGTTTCCTGAATTCTTCAGCAATCTTGGCACGGGGATCCTCCATCAATTGGTAGGGGGCGCAGAGGTCGTCAAAGCGGTACTGGGCGATGATGTCACGTAGTATACGTGTGCCGATCACGCGGGGAAGATCATCCCACAGATGAGCCTCCATCCGCTCCGGGATTTGCCCTTTGCCGGTGTGTTCGATCAACTGAGCCTTGTGCAAGGCCTGAAAGACCGCTTTCGCTCGGAAGGGGAACGGTTTGCCCAGTCGGGGAATCTCGTCGCCACAATCAATGCGAAAGGGTGCAAAAGCCAGCACGCTGATCTCTATACCGTCCTTGGTACGTGCTTTGACGGGAAAGGCGCGTAATTGCTCACGCAGGTCAACCGCCTGCGGCACGGAGTCGGCATATCCGGTGAAATTCACTCCCGGTGTCTTAACCCCCTTGAACTTCACCCCGTCGCTCACGACAGGCGCGTGATCACAACGGCTGATGACGACCCCTGGCCCGGCCAAGATTACGCCAAAAGCACTGCCACCCACCCGTGTTAAATGCTCGACCTTGTTTAGACCCCACTCATCGCTTCTAATCACATAATATGGAAAGTTGGTACCCAGCACGGAAGTGAGCAGACTCCTGAATGCCTGGCCTCGTTGGCTGGAGTCGCGCAGGGGCAGCAGGTAGCGCGAGACATTATACAGCACAATAGTTGGCACAACACAGGCCGGCACGGTGATCAACAACACTCCTATCCAGCCACCTCGCACGTAACTCCATATGGCAGCAAACCAAAACCAGGCCCAGAGCGCACCGATGATGTAGAACATGCGCATCCTGAGCAGTAAGCCTAGCGCCAACAACATGACCTCAATCAATGCCAGTGCGATGGCAAAATCCCGCCAACTGAATGGTGGAGAAACAAAGCCTACCAGCAAGCATGAGGTGCTAAGGAATGTCCAACCACCGATAGCCAACCATGAATCCCGTTGCTTAATAAGACCCAGCATCAACAGGATGAGGCCGGCGATGATCAATACCAGGCTGATGATGAAACCATCAGACATATTGCTTGGTCACTCACTTATATTGGAATCCTTCACCTGGGGGCTATTTAGTCTGCTTGTCATCCCGTTGAATTCTGACAATATGCCCCCACGGATCTGCGCGCACGACATAGCACACCCGAGGATGAGGGCGATGACTTGAGTGATCGGTCGGTTTAGGCAACTGATATATCTCATGCCGGGCGACCTTCATCTCAATGCCGCCATCGTCAGTGCGTTTCAACTCGTCCCAGACCCAGGTAGCGGCATGGATCCACAATTCGACCTGCGGTGATGACGGGATTTCTGCTGCAATTGACATATCCACAGTGGGAGGCAGACGCAGAGGGCGCGGACTTGCCTGTTCCCTCAATTGTATATAGCCCATCCAACTTGCATTTGTATTCTCCACGTCTGTGCTCCGTGGGTCGAGACGGCCCAACTCGACCTCGGCCTCCCGACGCACAACCTGGGCTAACCTCTCACCTTGCAAAAAGAGCGGGTGCGGTAGAAGTTCATTCAGCCGCTTAATGTACCTCAATGTTAGTAACAGAGAGGATGAGGCAGTAAAACAAATCGCAAGCACAACGCATCCTATCAGAGAGACGAACGGCAGTACTGCCACGACCTTCTTCGGCAGACCGTCCCCCATATCAGGTGCAGAGATCAGAGCCAGCCACTTTACCAGTTCCCACAGGTCTCCAATCCTGATCAAGGCGTAAGTAAGGATTAGAACGGTACCCACTGCCCCGGCAGGCAGTAACAGGGCGAGCACTTGTGTACTGATTCCTCTACGCCATCCACGCTTCACACGACGTAACAACTCCTTTTGGCGGATCTTCAAGCGCGCTGTATACACACCCTGTAGTGAGAGCAGGCATCCGGATGCGGTCATCAACAACGCAAGTACTCGGAAATAGGGTTTAATATTGGCCCATAATGTGAAGAAGGCCAGCAATCCCAGCAAGGTGGATAAGACGGTAATTACAAACGGAAGGCAGCAATGTGGCTTTGTGAAAGCAATGATCCCTCGCCACCCTTCTTGTTCCACCGGCTCGGACATCCGCAATTCCTCCCAGATACTGTTATCGGCACCACAACGCTCGCATTTATGCCCCCCTTCCTTGCAACGTTGCATTGCCTCATCACAGCGCCGCTTCGTTTCCTTGTAGCGTTGTTTCGCCTGCGTGCAGCGCCACGTTGCCTCTCTATAACGATGCTTCGCCTCTTGGTAGCGCTGCTTTGCCACCTCATAGCGTTGCTTGGCTCTCTGGCAGCGTTGCCTCGCTATATCGGAGAGCATCCGCCTCACTGATGAGACAATCTTGCAATACAGTCCTGTCTCTCCACATCGTTGTTCCGCCTGTTTGGAGAAGTGTTTAAATTTCCTGCAGTGTTGCCTCATCAACTCATAGTATCGTCTTGCTTTCCTGTAGATCCGTATTTCTTCCTCGCGGCGTAATTTGACCTCCCGGCAATGACCCTCTACTTTCTTGAGTAGCCGCTCGGCCTCTTCGCGGAGTTGCTGAGCCCCCTTGCAACTTCGATCTGCCTTGTAGTATCCCCTGCAAACGATACACTCGGGCATGCTCCGTCCCCCACATCGAGGCTATCAAGTCATCGGCACTGATTTAAGCATATCACAAATTTATCCCAAGTGCAAATGCCTGTGCAGTCAGTTAAGCAGCAACCACTGAATTTGTGGCCTTTGGTGGCCGATGTTATAATACTCTCGACCGTCCGGTTCTGCAACCCACCTCTAGGAGCAGCCATGTCTCCGTGGACGCCATCCGAGCAACAACCGGGTATCGTATCCGCCGAGCCCTGGTGGAGGCACCACGGCTTCACGGAGAATCCCTTCGCGCTGCGGGAGGCCGGGCGGGAACCGCGCCTCTCCGAGTACTTCGTGCACGGGCCGGATTACGACGCGATCAAGGGCTCTCCCGACGATCCCCAAACGGCCATCGTCTTCGCCGCCCGGGGCTGCGGTAAGAGTGCCTACCGTCGCATGATCCAGACCTCTTGCCGACCCGACGATGATGAGAGCCCTGTCCTGGCCGTCCCCTATACGGATTTCACGGATGTCCTGAGCGCCGCCCGTAGCCCTGCAGATGTCACCATGGAGATGCACGTTGAGACACTCTTGGGCTCGGCGGCCGTCACATTGCTGCGGGAGTTACTGCGCCGCCCCGCCTCCTTCGATTATTTGCCCTTTGAGAGCCGTGCGTTCTTCAAATGGCTCACTCATACTTATGCCCCTCGCATCCTGCGTCCCCTCAATCTGATCGAGGAACTGAAGGCGGTAGGAGAATGCCTGAAGATCGAGGAGCGGACGATGCGGGATGCTACACGCTCGCACGAGCGATTCCTGGAATGGCTCGAACGTCTCTCAATGGATGGAAACCGATGGGCTCGCCTGCTCCTGAACATCCTGCGCACTCAGCCCGTTCCCCCACCGGACAGGGTAATGCGCAACCCGGCCGCGCTGGTGCGGGAGTTCGTGGACCTGGCACGTCAGAGCGGGCTGCAAGGAGTCTATTTCCTCGTTGACGGCCTGGACGAAGTGAGACCGACCGTCTCCGACCCCACCGCCGTGGCCGACCTGGTGGCCCCGCTGCTGGCGGAACTCCCCTTGCTGGAGTTGCCACACGCTGCTTTCAAGTTTTTCTTGCCGGCCGAGGCGATGGCGGCGCTGCGTGTGCGGCGCGAGGTTCGATTGGATCGCTTTCCCCCCCACCGTCTCACCTGGCGCGACGCCGACCTGGCGCAGATGCTCCGACTGCGACTGATGGCCTTCAACGAGCGCGGGATAGACAGCCTGGGGGCCATCTCGGATGAGGACATCGCAGGCCGCATTGACCGGGACATAGTCGAGATGGCCTATGGCTCACCGCGCCGACTTCTGATTCTGGGAGATGCACTGTTCGCGGCCCACGCCACCCGGCCAGGAGCCGGATTGTTGCTGAATCGGCAGGACTGGGAGGAGGCTTGCCGGAACTTCGAGCGCATCTTCGGCCCGCTG
>QMOC01000141.1 GCA_003648085.1 Chloroflexota bacterium | reverse complement strand
TAGGAAATTGATCGGCAGGACACTGGGTAAGTACCGTATTATCGAGCACCTGGGGAGCGGCGGTATGGCCGAGGTCTATAAGGCCTACCATCCGGGCCTCGATCGCTACGTCGCCATTAAGGTCCTCCACTCCTTCCTGGCTGACGAGGAGGACTTTCTGACCCGCTTCCGGCGCGAGGCGCGAGTCGTCGCTATGCTCCGTCACCCTAACATCATCCAGGTCTACGATTTTGATTTCGACGCGGAAACCAACGCCTACTATATGGTTATGGAGTTCATTGATGGTCCTACCCTGAAGGCGCGCCTACAAGAGATGGCACGGAAGGACCAAATACTGCCGTTGGAGGAGGCGGTTCACATCGTCACTGCGGTCGCTGGCGCCCTGGACTATGCCCATCAGCGTGGGATGGTACATCGGGATGTCAAGCCTGCCAACATTATGTTTACCCAAGATGGCCAGGTTATCCTCACCGACTTTGGCATCGCCAAGATGGTCAATACCACTGCATTGACAGCCAGCGGGGCGATGGTGGGAACGCCCGCGTACATGGCCCCCGAGCAGGGAATGGGCCAGGCCGGGGATGAGCGAGCCGACATTTACTCACTGGGCATTATCCTATACCAATTGGTCACCGGGCACCTCCCATTCGATGCCGATACGCCACTGGGTATCATCCTCAAACACATCAACGATCTCTTACCGCCTCCCACTGCCTTCAACCCTGATCTGCCTCCTGCCATCGAGGCAGTGATTATGCGGGCACTGGCCAAGTCACCCGACGACCGCTATCAGACCGCCGGGGAATTCGCTGCCGATCTGGAACGGGCTATGGCCGGCGAACCCATCGAACCAATCCCACCGGAACTCACTATGGCGTCAGCGACACTCGAGGGAGCGACCGCCACCTATCCCCACGGCCAGGTAAGGCAGTGGGAAGCGGCAACATTGCCGGGTGTTCCGGCCTATCGTCCCCCAGCGACCACCCCGCCCCCTTCTGCGACCTCCACCGCTCGTCCAAAACGCCGCTGGATCGCAGTGCTTATCACCGCGCTGGCTCTGATTCTGCTTGGCTGTGCTGCCCTCCTCATCACCGGGGCACCGCGCCGCCTGCTGGCCACTCTGCTCTCGCAGGCGATGACACCTACGCCTGGCACAGTCGGCACGCCTGCCCCCACATATGACGCCATTGCGACTCAGGTAGCCGCTGCATTGGCAACTTATGAAGCGACCACAGGTGTCACACCGACTCCCTCTCCTACCCCTACTTCCACCCCTACCTCGCCGCCCACCCCTACGCCCGATCTGACCGCCACCGCCATAGCCGCCTGCGTGTTCGATGTGGAAGTCATCAATGATCATCCGGTCCGGCCCAGTGTGCTCGTGCCGGGCCAGCAATTCGTCAAGCGGTGGGAGATCAAGAACACGGGCACGTGTGCCTGGCCGAAGGACATTGAATTGGTCTTCATATCCGGTGATGAGTTGGAAACCGTGGAGGCACCGGAGATCGAATCGCTCTCGCCAGGGGAGACCGCAGAGATTGAGATCACTCTGCGAGCGCCGACAGGTTATGGCATTTATACCAGCGTATGGCAGTTACGGGACAGCGAGGGAAACCCTATTGGGGGAGAACTGGAGATTGCCTGCCGCGTGGGTTCGATGCCGACACCGCGACCGACGACGACGTCCACTGCTACCTCCACGCCGGAATTCACGCCCACACCGATAGAGCCACTCCACTTCTCAGCGCCAGTCGTAGTGGATTGGCATAACATCCCCGAAAATAAGTGGTGGGCACAGGTGGGCCTGACCGCGTGGGGTGGAGATGGCAACTACCGTTACTACCTGAACATCGTCAGCGACGAGACAGAGTTCTTCAACGGCACGTTTGAGATCGAATGGCAAAGATGCAAATCCTGGTGGGGTACGGTCATCGTCCGGTCGGGTGATGGGCAGGAGGCACGCTGGGAGGGCGCTATTCCCTACCCCGATCCTGATACGTGTCCATAGTCACCGGCTGAAGTAACCACTCAGTCGTTCCGCCAGATTCGAGATCGGACGCAGATTTCCGCAGATCAAATTCAAAAATCGGCCTTTGGCGGCGTTCGTCTGCGTCCCAAAGAGTGCGCTCCGACGCCCTGTCTGAGGTCGGCTGAGTAGTTTGCCGGCTGAAAATGCGTTGACCGCCGTGGATGTCCATCTCACGGCGGTTTCTCTTGCCACTCGCACCTTTGCGCTATCCGACAGCGTCAGCCCTACACCACTATCGCGACTGTCAGCCACGTCGCCAGCGCGGCGAAGAGCAGCGTCATCCCCAGTTTAACCGTCGCGGCCCTCCGCTGAAGGAAGCGGGTCAACTGCTTCGAACCGGTGCCGTAGTAGGCCAGAACGAAGACCACGACCAGCGGCAGAGTGAAGAGCAGATTGTAGAGCACAAGGAAGATGAGGGCACGTACCCGCATCTCCGGCCGGCTCATCACAAAGATGATGGTCGGCAGGTAGACCTGACCCGTACAGGCCAGTTCCAGAAACGAGACCACCATGCCGGTGACGAAGGCCCCGGCGACAAAGGCCTCTGACTTGCGGCCCTTGCGGATGACCGCGTTGATGCGCATCCGCAATGAGTGAGGGAGATTCAGCGTCATATCGCCGATCTCGCCTCGCCGGGCCTTGAGGAAATCGAGGAAACTGAACACCGCCAGACCAGCACACAGGAGGCCGGTCAGGCCATACACCCAGCGTCCCAATGTCGCCAGCAAGTCGCCCAACAAGTCGAGCACCTTGTAGAAGCCCAATCCCACCGCCAGGTAGGCCAGAAACACGCCGAGGGTGAAAGCACCTCCCACAGCCAAAATCTCCCGTCCCTTGCGTCCGCTCAGCGTCAGATAGGAGACGAAAAAGACAAGTGTGGCAAAGGCACAGGGGTTGAGACCATCCACCAAGCCGGCGAAGACGACGGTAAGGACGCCAAAGGATTTGAAACGCTCGATGATGTTTTGCTCAGCCTCCTGGGGATTGAAATCGGCCCACACGCGCTCCGCGCCGGTGGGAGCGTACTTCTCGGCCAACGCCAGCAGCGATTCGGACGTGATCTCGGTACCGATCAAGTAGTCCTCGCCGACAAAGAGCGACGGGGTCGCCAGGCGCTGTCTCTCTGGCACACCGAAGCGAGCCCCCAACCACTCCGCCAGCGCGGCGTCGTCCCGAACGTTGTACTCTTCGACCATCAATTGCGGGTACTTGCTTCGCACGTACCGGATATCGTACTCGGCACGGCTGCACTCCTGGCAACCCACCTCGTAAAAGTAAGCCACCCAAATCGGCGCTGGCCCCTCACAAGCCGTCGCCTCCTCCGGGCCGCAGGGTTCCACCCCTTCCAACCCCGGGTTAAGGCCCAGACCCGCTCCCCCTTCGCTACCAACGGCAATTCCTTCCAGGCCGGGGATGTCGGGCCAGGATGTGCCTCCCGCTCCCAGACAGGTGTCGAGCAGGCAGTGTAACTTCTGGCGAATGGCATCCTCGCCGATGAGCACCTGCCCGTCAATGACCAGCGTCGGCAGCCCGCGCTCCTCCGGGGTTACCCCGAACATCTCTTCGGCGCGGATCAGCATCTCGTAGTTGGCCGGATCGGAGATCTCGACCATCTTGATTTGCAGTTGATCGCCGTACTCGGTCTGCAACGGCGTCAATACCTCGTTGATGAGGACGATGCAATGAGGGCAATCAACGGCATAAAAGTAGACCAGCCGCACGACTGGCCCACCTTGGGCCCGGACCGGGCCTACTCCCCAGGCAAGAGCCAACGCCAGGAGCAACAAAATCACGTACAGTCTGTATCTCAACTGCATTTGATCTCCTGTCCTCCGTCACCATTTGTTATGTTGTAGTGATGGCCTTGGTCGTCCTGCTCTGGATTACTGAAGGCGCCGCCACTCATCCTGCGCCATGCGCGGCGGAATATTATGCCACAATTCGGCAAATTGGCAACCCTCCCACAACTACCCCAACATTCCTCGAATGATAATATCCACGGCCTCCTCCTCACCCAGTCCGCGAGCCATCAGCGTCTCCAACTCCTTCTTGCTGACGCTGCCAATCGCTGCCTCGTGGGTCACCCGCGCCCGGTCGTTGCGCACGACGACGACCGGCACATTGCGTGCCATCGCCTCTCCGCGCACGATTTCGGTGCAATCCATATGCCCCACCGCGCCGGGTGCGTTCCCTTCTGCGGTGGTGTAGACCTCGCTGGTGGCCTGGTCGCGCACCGCGACCCGCGTCTTGGTCAGGCCCCGCGCCCCTTCTCCGTTGAGCCGCACTACCTCGTTCACTTTGATTTCGTCCTCAGCCGACCCGTAGGCCTTGGCGACCAGTTCGACCACACCCCGGGCCGCCACGTCCACCTCAAACTGGATCTCCAAACGCCCCGCCCGACCGTGCGCCAGGCTGAACTCGGACTCCAACCGTCCCCCCTCGTCCACCTGTGCGTGTGTAGTAGGCAGCACCTCAATGCCGCCGTGAGGGCCGTGGTAGTGGCCTTCGCTGTAGCGCATCGTCGCGCCCGGCCCGACGTGAATGTGCGCATCCATCACGTGTTTGAGATCCACCGCGTTGGGAAAGGTACAGTGAGCCAGGAAGCCGACCTCCGCCCCTTCCCCAATCTCGAACTCAGAGATGATCTCCTGCAAACCCTCGGCAGCAATCATCCCGAAGCACAGATGCACCGGATAATCAACCTTCGTGCCCGGCGCGACCGTGATGCGGGCACGGATGCCATGCTCCAGTTCCTCCGCCTCGATGTTCACACCCTCGACCTGATTGACGGCCAACACCTGGTTACCACTGATGACGGCGCTGGCGACCCGTGGCGTCTGCAAGACGTCGGGCCTGCCGCCAGCCTGCTCGTACGCTTTCAGGATGGCCTCGAACTCGCGGGTCCAGGCCGGGTCACGTTGCCGCAGGACGGATGATTTGATGCGGGAGAGAGAATGGCTACTCATCGCGCATCCCTTCGGCCACCACGCGCTGGTATGTGCCGCCGGCCTCTTCACCCCATGGCTGGCTGCCGAGCAAGTTCTCGTGCGGTCGGCAGCGCCGCGCGAAGTACTCACGCACCTCAGCCGGTGTGCCGGTGTTGATGATCGTGCCGCCGCACATTAACGAGGCCGTGTCGGCCGCTTCAGCCATCTCGTCGCGGTGCGTGATCAGGAGCACGGACGTGCCCTCGTCGGCCATGCGGCGGATCAGCGCCATGATGTCCTCGATGCCCAGCACGTCAATCCCAGAATCGGGCTCGTCGAGGATGGCCAGACGAGGTTGCATCGCGTAGACTGCCGCCAACTCGATGCGCTTCCGCTCTCCGCCGGAGAGGGCGCTGTTGACTGTGCGGCCCAGGTAGGCCAACGGTGAGAGCGCCACCGCCTTCAACGCCTCCTCGATTCTCTCTCGCGATGGCCTTTTCATCCCCAAGGCCAGATAGTCGGCCACAGGCAACCCCTCGAAGCGGGCCGGTTCCTGCCAGGCCAGCGTCAGCCCCAGCCGTGCCCGCTCAGTCACCGGGAGATCGGTAATGTCCCGTCCATCGAAAAAGACGCGGCCCCGCCCGGGCTCATACCCACTACAGCCCATCAACGTGAGCGCCAGGCTTGTCTTGCCTGAGCCGTTGAGCCCTAGCAGAGCGTGCACCTCACCGCGCCGTACCGTCAAGTTGACCCCCCGTAGCACTTCCGCGCCGGGTCGCTGAACCCACACATCCTCTACCCTTAACAATACATTGTTCTCCATCTCACATCGAATAACGCGCCTGACGACCCCAGCCCCGGTCTCCCCTCTTTGGAGCCCAGCGACTGGAGTCGTGGCAACTATTGCAGAGGCCACCTCCGTGACCTTTATCAGTTTTGACCGCCACGCCTTCAGATGTCGGGTGGTTGAAGGCGGGCCTAAGTATACCACAGACTGGCCTAATGTGAAGGTTCGCACCATCTAGTTTGTGGTGCAAAACAAGGTCGGAGGCCCGGCTTCAGCCGGGGAAACCCCGATAAATCGAGGCTTCCGTCGAGTTTTGTACCGAGAACCGGTCTAACCGCATCACACCGTCCCGATCATGTATAGTTCGCCCTGCTCAAACCCCCGCTCTCGATAGTAGGGCCGTGTGCCGACTGCTGCGATGACCGCCAGGCGACCGAATCCCTCCTGGCGGGCGATGCGCCGGGCTTCGTCGAGCAGTTGTGTACCCAATCCAGCGTGCTGGGCTGCTCCCTCACGCCTGGCCCCCAGTTCCAACGCCGGCCCGTAGACGTGCAACTCGCGTATTACGGCGCAGCCGCTCAACTCAGCGATGGGCGGCTCGATCTGAGGCAGCGACAGGCGCAGGAATCCCGCCAGCCGACCTTTGGGTGTGACGGCGCTCAGGAAGCACTCGCGGGTCCCCACGGTCTCATAATCCAGCCGCTCCAGCCTGAGCGTGCCCGCGTCCACTACCCGGCCACGCACCTCGCGGCAGCGGATGCAGCGGCACGTGAGCCCCCGTCGTGCCATGTACCGTTGCACGATCTGGCGCAGGTTCGACTTTTTCACACCGGCCACGATGTCGGGGGCGGGAATGTCGCGCATCAGCCGGTTGACGCGGCAGTAGGGAGGGATGAGTGTTTTGCAGCGGGCCAGCAGTTCCACCAGCGTCTCCTCCTCGTAGGGCCGGTACTCCCCCCGCTGCCAGTGCTCGTACAGTTCCGTATCCTGTAGGAGCGCCGTGGGGTAGATCTTCAGTTCGTCGGGCCGCAACGCCGGGTCGTCCCACAAACGGCGGAAGTCCTCCAGGTCGCTCTCCGGCGTGGCCCCCAGCAGGTTGGGCATCCAGTGGACGACGATTTTGAAGCCGGCCAGACGCAGCAAGCGCATCG
>QMOC01000140.1 GCA_003648085.1 Chloroflexota bacterium | reverse complement strand
CTCTTGTTCGTCCAACAAGTCGGTGAGCGGAAATCTCATCATAGTGCTTTACTCCTGTGATGTGTTGCTGTAATGATACCACACTCCGCTTCACCTAAAAACCAACATGAGCGATCGGGGTTTTCCCGGCTGAAGCCGGGCCTCCGATCCCCTTTTGCACCGAGAACCAGGCTATGCGCTACAAAGTACAGCCCGAGGACTTTATCGTTGAGGAACGCATCCGGCTTCCTCTCGCGCCCAGAGGCCGCTTTGCTATCTACCGCGTGCACAAGCGCGGTGTGACGACGTTGAGCGTGCAGGCGCAGATGGCCCGGACTTTGAAGGTGCCGCAATCAGCCATCGTCTTTCCGGCGCTCAAGGACAAAGACGCCATAGCGGTGCAGCACGTGGCCGTGCGCGGTACCGGCCCTGGACGATTGATGGGCGACGGATTCGTCGGTGAGTTCCTGGGCCGCAGTCCACGTCCCCTCGCCCCCACCGACATCATCGCCAACCGCTTCACCATCGTGCTGCGGGGCCTGTCGGCGGAGGAGGCGGCCCGCATCCCGGAGTATCTGGCCCAGGTGGCCCGGTCCGGCCTGCCCAACTACTTCGACCAGCAGCGCTTTGGCTCATTGGTGCCTGGCGAGGACCCCATCGGCAAGCGCATCCTGCAGCGCGACGCCGAGGGCGCCCTGCGCGCCTACTTCACTCAGCCCTTCGCCGGTGACCCCGCCCCGGTGCGGGAGTTCAAAGCCCTTGCCGCCACCCGTTGGGGGGACTGGGACGCCCTTTTCAAGGCCGCCCCGCGCCCCTCCAACTACCGCTCCGTCCTTACCTATCTGCGCGACCACCCGACCGGATACCGGAGGGCGCTCAATCTGGTGACCAGACGGCTGCTCAGCCTCTATCTGGCGGCCTACCAGTCCTTTCTGTGGAACCGCATCGCGGCCCACTACCTGGCGACCTGGCTGGGAGAATCACCCGCCCACATCGAGGTTGCAGGCGAGCGGCTGCCCCTCTACCGTGAGTTGTCCCAGCACCTTGACCGCGATGCCACCATCCCGCTGCCTCACCACCGCGCTGTCTACGCGGATCCCACCCTGGCAGCGGTCGTGACCCGGGTTTTGGAGGAGGAAGGGTTGATTCTAAGTGACATCAAGGCGCGCATCCTGAAAAAAGCCTATCTGCCCAAAGGGGAGCGCGCGCTGCTGCTCTTCCCCCAAGATACGTCTATCTCATCGCCCCAACCAGATGACCTGTTCCCTGGCCGGAGCAAACTCACCCTCGCCTTTACCCTCCCACGGGGCAGTTACGCGACGTTGGTGTTAAAAGCATTAGCCAGATGAACGTTATATTCCAAGCCATCACATTAGGTATCACGGCGGCGCTCCTTCCAGGCACGCTGCAGACGTTTCTCATCGCCGAGACGCTGCGGCACGGCTGGCGGTGTGGCCTGCGGGTGGCCTGCTCCCCGCTTCTGAGCGACGCGCTCATCGTTCCGCTGGTGCTTCTGGTATTGGGTCGGCTGCCCGACTGGGGCCTGGATGCGCTGCGACTGGCCGGGGGAGGCTTTGCGCTCTTCCTGGCACGGGGTGTCTGGCAAGCCTGGCGACAGGGAACGACGGTTAAGCCAGATGCTGCCCCCTCGCGCAGCCTGCTCCAGGGCGCGCTGGTCAACCTGCTGGGACCCGGCCCCTATCTCTTCTGGGCCACGCTGGCCGGCCCGCTCTTTCTCGAAGCCTACCGGCAGGCACTCTTATTGGCAGGTGGTTTCCTGCTCGGCTTCTACACCGGCTTCGTCGGGGCAGGGGCAGTACTGGCGGTGCTCTTTCATCGTGCAGGAGCGGCCAGCCCGCGATTGACGCGGGCGCTGCTGGGCCTGTGCGCGGGGCTGCTCCTGCTCTTCGCGCTAGGCCTGCTGTGGGAGGGGCTGCACGGCTTGATGGGGAGGTAGGGATTTCCCGGCTGAAGCCGGGCCTCCACCCAAGGGCGCTGTTCGCTCCTTTCCGACAACCATGTTATAATAAAGCACCGCTTCTAGCGACCGAGAGACAACTCTGGGGAGATACATTTTATGTTTGGGCTCTCAATACACGCAATTCTTGTCCGGCTCATCGTCCTGTTCCTGGGCATCCCGATCCACGAATGGGCCCACGCCTGGTCAGCCTACCAGTTGGGGGACGACACCGCCAGTCTGCAGGGCCGTATGACGCTCAACCCTATGGCTCACCTCGACCCTATCGGCAGCCTGCTACTGCTGTTCTCTGGCTTTGGCTGGGGCAAGCCAGTCCCCGTCAACCCCTACCGAATGCGTACAAACCCCCGGGTAGGTATGGCCATCAGCGCGGCGGCCGGCCCTTTCTCTAATTTCCTTCTGGCTATGCTGCTCGCCATTCCTTTTCGTATGAACTGGATCGCGTGGAATTCCGGCATCGGAGATTTCCTGCTCACCGCCATCAACATCAACCTGGGTTTGATGCTCTTCAACCTTATTCCCCTCTACCCCCTCGATGGGGAGAAAGTTCTATTGGGTCTGTTGCCATCCCGGTGGGGAGATGGACTGCTACGCCTGCGTCCCTTCGGCACGCTTATCCTGGCTGTACTGCTCTTCGTCCTCCCCCGGCTGGGAGTGGATCTGATCTGGATGGTGATCGCACCGGTGTATGGACTTCTAATGAGCCTGCTGCTGCTCTTTTGATGGATCAACCGACCGACAGGCTCCGCTATCGCGTGTGGCAGTTTCTCCGGGCGTTGACGGCCCGGGTCTCACAGGAGGAGTTGGAAGAGGCAATTTATATTCTGACACCGGAAGCACAGGCGCTCTTTCGCCGTCAGGCTGTCCAAGACCAGCGCCACGCCCTGGCAGTGTACTATACACTCCGCCGGGCAGGCCACACGAACCCGCAACTTCTGGCGGCGGCACTACTGCACGATGTGGGTAAAGCCGCCGCCCGATTACCTGCGTGGCAGCGAGCGGTCATCGTGCTTCTGGAACATTTTGCGCCACGCCTGCTGGCCCGTTTGAGCCGGGGGGAGCCACGGGGCTGGCGTCGCCCCTTCGTCATCTACGCCCGGCACTCAGAGGTGGGAGCACGTTGGGCCCAGGAGGCCGGCTGCTCGCCTCTCACCGTCGCCCTTATCCGGCGACATCAAGACCGGCTGGCAAGTTGTCAGACCGAGGAGGAGCAATTACTGGCCGCATTGCAAGCAGCCGATAATCTGAATTGAGTCTGGCTAAAATTCGTGGGGAGAAAAGGCCGGAGGCCCGCTTCAGCGGGGATTTTCCGGCTGAAGCCGGATGTCCCACTGATTTTAGCCACACCCACTGAATTGAGGGAGGCTAACTTTACGATGGATTTCAAACGAGTTGCGATCATCGGCACCGACTGCATCAGCGCTTCCATTGCCCTGGGATTGAAGGCGCAGAAGAGGCCGCCCGAGATCACCGGCTACGATGCCGACCCCGTGGCAGCCGACTTGGCGCGCGCAGAGGGTGCTTTCGACCGGGTGGAGCGTAGGCCGGGTCGAGCGTGCCAAGACGCTGACCTGGTCATCGTATCCGTACCGCTCACTTCTATGCGTGAGGTCTTCACCGTCATCGCGCCGCACCTTCAGCCTGGCTGCCTCGTCACAGACACCGCACGCCTCAAGACCCCGGTGATGCGTTGGGCTGAGGAACTCCTGCCGGAGAGTGTCTTCTTCATGGGCGGGCACCCTGTTCTCAATCCGACCATTGTCGGCATCGAGCCTCTGGAGGGGTTGGAAGCAGCCAGCGCCGACCTGTTGAGGGAGGCGCTCTACTGCTTCACCACGCCGGTCAGAACCTCCAGTGCAGTGATTGATGCCTTCGCCGAACTGGCCCAGGTACTCGAGGCCTATCCCTTCTTTATTGACGTCACCGAGCACGATGGGCTACAGGCCGGCGTCGAGGGACTGCCCGATCTGCTAGCCATCGCACTGCTGCGAGCCACCGTGGATACCCCCGGCTGGCAGGAGATGCGCAAGTTCGCCGGTTACCGCTTCGCCGCTGCCACCGAGGCCGCCGAGGACGCCCACGAGCGCCACACTGCCGTCTTTCTCAACCGTGAGAACATCTTGCGGCGGCTCGATGCTCTCTTGAGGGAACTGGTGCGCCTGCGTGACCTACTGGCCAGCGACGACGCCGAAGCGCTGGAAGAAGCCTTCACCGTGGCCACCGAGGGACGTGACCATTGGATCGAGGAGCGAAGGCAGGGTCTGTGGGGTGGAGAGAGAGCCGTCAGTATGGAACACGTGCCCACCATAGGCGAGCAGGTTGGGCGGCTGCTTTTCGGCGACATAACCAGCCGGCTGAGGGAAAGACAGGATCGCTCTCGCAGAAAGTAGTACGGCTCGCGACCTGCGCAGGTTCGAACTGGAGTCTGGCGAATTTTGGAGCCCCCCAGCTGTAGTGGCGACTTCAGTCGCTCTGACCTGGCTTTGAACGACTGAAGTCGTTACTACGAGCAAAATCGCCAGTGTCCAGGTTCAAATGCACCTGTGGATCGAACCTCCGCAGGCTTTATGCGTGGGTAGTACCACGTGCCTCTATACCCCTTGCCAAGTCAGGCGCATTGACCGAGAGATATCGCATTTTGATGATTGCCCCCACCTCCTTCTTCTCCGACTACGGCGGCCATATCCGCATTCTGGAGGAGGCGCGGGTGCTTCAAAGACTGGGCCACCAGGTGACCATCGTCACCTACTACCTGGGACGCGATCTGCCCGATCTGGAGATCGTCCGCACCCGCCCCACGCCCTGGCGGCCCGATTACAAGGTCGGCTCCTCGCCACACAAAGTCGCCTTCGACGCTTTCCTGGCCTGGACCGGGCTGAAGGTCGTGTTGCGCCGCCGCTTCGACATCATCCACGGGCATATGCACGAAGGTGCGCTCATCGGTTATTTCCTGAGCCGGTTCCGGCGCGTGCCGCTCCTGTTCGATTTCCAGGGCAGTATGACCGGCGAGATGGTGGACCATCACTTTCTCAACCCTGAAGGGCCGTGGTATCGCTGGGTGCGACTGCTGGAATTGCGCATCGCCCAACTGCCCGACGTCATCGTCACCAGCAGTCAACTGGGCGCGCTCTTGCTGGAACGCGATTTCAACTGTGATTCCCGCCGCGTCTATCCGCTGCCGGATTGCGTCAACCTGGATTTCTTCCGGCCCGACGTGCTCACCGCCGGGGAGATCGCGGCTCGCCGGGCAGCCTTAGGCATCCCGCCCGGTCGTCCCGTCGTCGCCTACCTGGGACTCCTGGCCGACTACCAAGGCACGCCGCATCTCGTGCAGGCGGCGCGGATTCTCAAGCAGCGCGGGGTAGAGGCACACTTCCTGGTTATGGGCTTCCCCGGCGTCTCCCACTACCGGCAGATGGCCGCCGACCTGGGAGTGGCCGACCGGGTCACTTTCACCGGCAAAGTGCCCTACGAGGAGGCCCCGGCTCACCTGGCACTGGGCGACATCGCCGTGGCCCCGAAACTCTCCGCTACCGAAGGGGCCGGCAAGATCCTGAACTATATGGCGATGGCCCTGCCCACGGTCGCTTTCGACACTCCGGTCAGCCGGGAATACCTGGGCACGCTGGGCGTGTACGCCGGGTGTAGCGGCGACCCAGTCGCCCTGGCC
Source organism: Chloroflexota bacterium (assembly GCA_003648085.1). Lineage (GTDB taxonomy): Bacteria > Chloroflexota > Anaerolineae > B4-G1 > B4-G1 > B30-G15. The sequence goes on along the minus strand of QMOC01000140.1, from coordinate 1,279 downwards.
GATGCCATCGCCGGTCTCCTGAGCGATCCGCAACGGCGTGTTGAATTGGGACAGAAACTGCGGGCGCGGGCCGCCCGTCACTTCTCTTGGGACCGCGCCGGACGGCATCTGCTCACCATTTACCGCACCGTCCTCAAATCGAAGACTTGATGGAGGTTGTATGGGAATCCTGCGCCACTTGCGCGAACTCTGGCAATATCGGGAGTTGATCCGCAACCTGGTCGTGCGCGACCTGAAAGTGCGCTACAAGAGTTCTATCTTCGGCATCGCCTGGTCGTGGCTCAATCCACTGCTGATGATGGTCGTCTACACCATCTTTTTCACTGTCTTCCTGCCCAATGACATTCCCCATTACCCTGTCCTGCTTTTGAGTGGACTCCTGCCCTGGAACTTCTTCAACGATTCGGTCTTCCAGGCTACTGCCAGCATCGTCGGCAACGCCCATCTCATAAAAAAAGTCTATTTCCCCCGCGAGGTGCTTCCCATCTCCACTGTCCTGTCCAACCTGGTCAACTTCCTCGTCGCCTTGCCCGTCTTCTTCGCTCTGGTGTTCGTCTCCGGTGCACCACTGACTTGGTGGGCGCTGCTTCTGCCGATCACGATCCTGATCCAGGTGGCCTTTACCATCGGGTTAACGCTGTTCCTCACCACCCTCAACGTTTTCTTTCGGGACACCCAGATCATCCTGGGCGTGATTATGCTGGCCTGGTTCTTCCTCACGCCCGTGTTTTATCCCATCGAGATAGTCCCGCAGGAGAAGACCGTGCTAGGGGTCACCTTCAACGCCCAACTCTGGCTGCGCCGCCTTAACCCGATGGCCTCCATCATCGCCTCCTACCGTGACCTGCTCTATCGGGGCGCGCCGACGGGCCTCGATTTCCTGCTGCGCACCGCCGTCACCGCGCTGGCCGTGCTCGTCGTCGGCTATCTGGTGTTCCTGCGCTACAGCCCCCGTTTCGGTGAGGAGGTCTGAGTTCGAGTTCCAGGCTCAGGGTCTCAAACCTGAAACCTGAAACCCGGAACCCGAAACCCGAAACCTGAAACCTGGCACCCGAAACCTGAAACCCGAAACTATGTTTGCCGAGGTAGTCGTCTTATCTCCGGTCAAACCACCGGCCCCGGGCGTGGCCGCGCCGACTTTCACTTATCACCTGCCGGACGAACTGGAGGGCCGCCTGGCGGTGGGGTCCCTCGTCGTCGTCCCCTTCGGCCCCCGGCGGCTCTACGGCATCGTCGTCGCTCTCAGCGCCGTGTCCCCTGTCCCCGAAACCCGCCCCGT
>QMOC01000139.1 GCA_003648085.1 Chloroflexota bacterium | reverse complement strand
GGAAAGGGGTGTCATGAAACCATCTGACCGACCGACAGCCGAGGGCATCCTGTTCACCGATCAGTATCAACTCACCATGGCCCAACTCTACTACAAGATGGGTCTGCACGAGAGATACGCCCAATTCGATTATTTCTTCCGCAGTTACCCCGACTATGGCTCTCACAAGGCCGGATACTGCATCAACGCGGGTCTGGAATGGCTGCTCGATTGGATGCAGGAAGCCCACTTCCGTGATCAGGACATCGAATACCTGCGTGGTCAGACGGGGCGAACGGGCAAACCGATCTTCGACGACGACTTCCTCGCCTGGCTACGAGGGAACGGCACATTCGATGGCATCACTATGCGCGCCATCCCGGAAGGCCGCGTGGTGCACCCCAATGTGCCGCTCGCCGTCGTTCAGGGGCCGCTGGCGATGGCTCAGATTCTGGAAACGCCGCTCCTCAACCACCTGAATTACCCGACACTCGTCGCCACCAAGGCGGCACGCATCCACGAGAGCGGGCGGGGGCGGCTGTTGCTGGAGTTCGGATTGCGCCGGGCGCAGGAGAGGGGAGCCAACGCCGGCGCAAGGGCGGCCCTCATCGGCGGGGCCGATTTCACCTCCAATGTTGGAGTTTCCCACGTGTTAGGATACCCGCCGAAAGGCACCCATGCCCACAGTATGGTCCAGGTCTTCATGGCGCTGGGCGCGGGCGAACTGGACGCGTTCCGCGCCTACGCCGAGGTCTACCCCGACGACTGCCTGTTGCTGGTGGACACGATCAACACGCTGGAAAGCGGCGTTCCCAACGCGATCAGGGTTTTTGAGGAACTGCGGCGCAAGGGGCACAAACCGGTAGGCATTCGGCTGGATTCGGGTGACCTGGCACACCTCAGCATTCGTGCGGCCAAGATGCTGAATGAGGCCGGCTTCCCTGAGACGATTATCGTTTTGTCCAACCAGTTGGACGAACTCGTCATCTGGCAGATCATCACCCAGATCGAAAAGGAGGCTCCGCGCTATGGCGTTGACCCCGAGCATCTCATCAACCGGCTCGTATACGGCGTGGGCACCCGGCTGATCACGTCCCAGGGCGCATCTGCCCTCGACGGTGTCTACAAACTGGTGGCCGTGCGGGAGAAGGATGAGTGGGTGCCGGCCATCAAGATCTCGGAGACGCCGGAAAAGACGATCAATCCGGGTCACAAGCACGTCTGGCGCTTGTATGACCGGCGGGGCAAAGCCACAGCCGATCTCCTCAGCCTTGATGACGAGGACCCCCGCCAGATGGAACGTATCCTTTTGCATCATCCCACGGAACACACCACGTATCGAACGCTTGACAGGGATGAGGTTTCGGAAATCGAGCCGCTTCTGGTGGATGTGCTGAAGGAAGGCGAGTTGGTCTATGACTTCCCGCCCATCGAGGAAATGCGCGAGCGCCGGCGCACCGATATGGAACGACTGGATCCCGGCGTCAAGCGGCTGGTGAATCCACACATCTATCACGTCTCTCTCACGGAGCGCCTATGGAACCTCAAGCAAGAACTCATTAGGGCGGTGAGAGAGGAGCATTGAGGGGATAGGGCCATTATCCCCCCGCTCCGGCAGCCCAAAGGAGTGTTGCCGGCCCCCAGTGCTCTACACGACGTTGTACTCCACCATCTCCCGCCCCTCCTGGAAGCGGTCAATGTACAACGGCGTGATGTCCAGTGTGTGAGCCCGCCCGTCCAGGACCTCCTCCGCCAGCAGCAAGCCACAAATGGGGCCGTGCATGAAGCCGTGGCCGCTGAAGCCCCCGATGCAGTAGAAGCCCTCTACGTCGGGAATGCGCCCCAGAATGGGATGCGCATCGGGGGAGACCTCGTAAAGCCCGGCCCAGTGGCTTGCCAACCCGGCCCGCTCCAGGATAGGCAGGCGTTTCATCGCTGCCTCCAGATGCACCAATTCCCACTCTTCATCCACCGACTGGTCAAAGCCTACCGGCTCGTCGGGATTCGACATGCCGGTCAGGATGCCCTCTCCTTCGCGGTGGAAGTACAGGGATTGGGCGAAGTCAATGACGAAGGGAAAGTCGGGCGGCACCTCCGGCATGGGGCCGGTGACGACGATCTGGCGGCGCACCGGCACGATGGGGAGGTCCACCCCGGCCATTTCGCCGACCACGCCTGCCCACGGCCCGGCTGCGTTGACGACGACCGGCGTTGCCACTTCTCCCCGGTTGGTGACGACGCCGCGCACCCGTCCCCCCTCGACGCGGATGTCGGTCACCTCCACATCGGTCAGCAGTTTCGCCCCCAGCCGCCGCGCCCCGGAGACGTACCCCTGGACGACGCTGTTGGGGTCCGCCAGGCCATCGCGGGCGTGGAAGGTCCCGGCCAGGACGCCCTCCAGGTTGATGAGCGGCACCACCTCGGCGATCTGCGCCGGCTCCAGCCACTCCGTCTGCACGCCCAGCCGGTGCTGCATCTCCACGTTACGGCGGAAGACTGCTACGTCTTCCTCCGTGGTCAGCAGGAAAAGATAGCCGCAGTAGCGCAGGCCAATCGGCTGGCCCAACTCCTCCTCAAAGCGGTCCAGCATCGGCAGGCTGAGCAGGGAGAGACGGACGTTGATCTCGGTGCCGAACTGATAGCGGATGCCGCCGGCGCATTTGCCGGTGGCCTGGATGCCGAAGAAAGATTCTCGCTCCAAAAGCAACACATTCCGACAACCTTTGAGCGCCAGGTGGTAGGCAGTGCTGGTGCCCATCACGCCCCCACCGATAATGACGACGTCTGCCGTTGCGGGTAAGTTCACCTTGCTACCTCCATTTGACAATAATTTATCAGTGGTATCATATCGAAAGTCACGTCAAATCCTTCAAACGTGGCCGGAAGAAGTGATGCACCAATGAAAGTATCACCGCGCTCGTTACCACGGCAAGCGCCACCTTCGGAGAGAAACCCTTGATAGCGACTCCCAAGGCGGTTCCCGCGGCTGGTGGATGTTCTGTATCTATGACTACCATAACGAAGGTGGCGAGTCCAACAGCGAGTGAATACACAATGATGGAGTGAATGAGGGAAGGTTGTGGGATTAAAGCACACAGAGAGCCGGAGAGAAGGCCCACCAAATGCCCTCCGATAACGCCTCTTGGCCTAGCGGTGATGCTCCTAGGCATCGCAAAGACGATGAAGGCAGTAGCGCCTATTGATGAGATAATCACCGCCTGCTCTATGCTCAAAAATAGAAGCACTATGAGCACTGTAAGCGTGGCGAGCAGGCTCTGGAAGAGGTAGTTTTTCCAGGATGGTTGATCCTCCGGCACTATAGCGCCACCTCACTCCCCAATCCCAGCCGTCGGGCCGCCTCCAGCACCGCGCTGGCAGCGGCCACGTCCTGCACGGCCACACCCACCGACTTGAAGAGGGTGATCTCCTCCGGCAACTTCCGCCCTGGCTTGAGCCCGGCGGCGATCTCCCCCAGTTCCGCGTAGATGTGATCCTCGGTCATCAGCCCCTGCCGCAGCGGGATGAGCAGGTCGCCGGCCTCGGCCAGACCGGCCTCGTGGTGGTCAATCACGACCTTGGCCCGCAAGACCGTCTCCGCCGGTATCTCCTGCATCTGGGGGGTGTAGGCGCCGATAGCGTTGATGTGCGTGCCTGGCCGCACGTCGGCATCGGCGAAGACGGGCTTTGTCGAGGTGGTGGCGGTGCAGATGACGTCGGCCCTGTGCACTGCCTCGGCCGGCGTCTCGGCCACCCGCACCGGGAGCGAGAGCCGCTCGCTCATCTCGGCAGCGTAGGCGGCGGCCCGCTCCCGCGACACGTCGTAGACCCACGCCTCCTGAACGGGACGCACGGCGCAGACTGCCTCCAGTTGCGTGCGGCCCTGAGCGCCGGCGCCGAAGATGGCGGCGGTGGACGCATCCTCACGGGCCAGCAGGTCGGTGGCAGCGCCCGAGGCCGCGCCCGTGCGCAGCGCAGTGAGATACGTCCCGTCCATCACGGCGGCCGGCTCACCGGTCGTCGCGTCCACGACCACGACCAGCGCGTGGATGAGCGGCAGCCCTTTTGCTGGGTTATCGTTGAACACGGAGACGATCTTGACCGCCATCTGGTCGTCGGCGGCCAGATAGGCCGGCATGAAGAGCGTGACGCCGTTGTGACGGGGCACGTCAAGCGCCACCCGCAGCGGCACGTCGGCCTGACCGGTGGAAAGTTGGGCGAAGGCCCCCTTCATCGCCTCAATAGCCTGGCGCATCGGCAGCGCCCGGCGCACGTCTTCACGAGATAGGATGCGTATCATCACAATTCGCTCCTTACTTTCTGCCTGTCAAGTTGGTCATTTGTCATTTGTCATTTGGTCATTTGTCATTTGATCATTAGTCATTACTTCAGCCTCTCCTCCCCCCCGAACTCCCGGTACGGACTCAACTCCTCCAGGATCTCGTCGTCCTCCGGCGTGAGCGTCCCCTGCACCATGCGGGCGAGCAGCGCGCCGACCCCCGGCCCCAGCATGTACCCCTGCCCGCACATCCCGACGGCGTAGATGTAGCCCTCCAGTTCCCGCGCCCGTCCGACGATGGGGAAACCGTCGGGCGTCATCGGGTAGAGGCCGCGCCAGGTGCGCCGCACTTTGATGTTGGCCAACTTCGGCATCAGGTCCACCATGCGGGGGGCGATCATCGGTAGGAAGGCGGAGGTCTCGCGCCGGTCGGTGCCGACGATGGGGGGCGCCGGCGTGATGCAGAAGACGACGGCGCCGGTCGCGTGCTGGTAGAAATAGTAGTTCTTGGAGCCGGGGGCGGGCCGGATGTCCACCACCATCGGCTCGACGAAGCGGGCCACCGGCTCGGTGATGCCCGCCTCGTGGCTATCGGGCACCACCGGCACGTCCAGCCCGGCCAGTTGGGCCGCCGCCCGCGCCCAGGGGCCCGCCGCGTTGATGACGACCTCGGTGGCGTAGCCCCCCTTGTCGGTGCGCACGCCCACCACCCGCCCCCGACGGCGGATGATGCCGGTGACCCGCTCGCGGAAGCGAAACTCCGCGCCCCGCTCCCGCGCCCGGGTGTAGAAGGCGTGGGCGGTCAGGAGCGGCGAGGCCGACCCATCCCCCGGCGAGTAGGTCCCGCCGATGAGCCCCTCCGGGTTCAGGTCGGGGATCACCTCCAGCAGGTCGTCCCGCTCCAGCCAGCGGATGTCCAGCCCGTAGGATTGCTGGATTTTGAGCAGGTCTTTCAAGACGCGCTCGTCCCGCTCCCGGTAGGCGACGAAGGAGTAACCCCCCTGGTACCACTCGATGTTGTCGCCGTAGGTCTCCCGCCAGGTGGAGAAGATCTCGATGGACTTGAGGCAGAGACGTATCTTGGAGGGGGCGGAGTGGGTGGCGCGGATGCCGCCGATGGCGGCCTTGTTGGAGCCCTGCCCGGGGCTGGCGAACTGGTCAATCACCAGCGGCCTGAGCCCGGCCTGGGCCAGGAAGAAGGCGGTCGGGAGCCCGACGCTCCCCGCGCCGATGATGATGGCGTCGTAGACTTTGGTCGTCATACGTGTCTCCTCCTATGTGCCAGGTGTGCATGGTGCGTGAAACGTGTTGTTCATTTGTCATTTGCTCGTTAATCTCCCGGCTTAGCCTCACTGATAGAGACGACGTACACATCGGTTCCACTGACAAAAGCCAGGTGGCTGCCATCGGGGGACCAACGCACGTCGTGAACGCCGGGCAACGGCGGAGTCAACGGCTCTGTGGTGTCTGTGGTCAGGTCGAAGATCCACCACAAACCGCCGTCCTGTGCCAGGACAGCCAGGCCATCCCCCTGGGGGTGCCAGAAGACGTCAACGGAAGGTTGGGAGAGCAGGACTCGATGGGTCGTCCAGGTCTCTACGTCCAACATGACCAGCGTGTCCCCATCTTCGGCGAGAAATGCGAGGTGCTTGTCCAAGGGACCCCAGGCAGGTGCGGCGCCGGGCGTTTCGGTCGCTGGGTAAAGATTGCCATCGGCTAACGAAAGCAGTTGATACTCAGCGTATCCTGTCGCCGGATCCCAGTTCTCCGCCAGCAGGGCGAATTGACCATCAGGCGACCAGCCACTGAAACCGAAATCGCTGGGAAGGGTGTACGTAACGAAGGTGCGCAGATCAACTATGTAGCGGTCAACTCGAACGTGCTCACCGTCCGGCGCAACACTGGGGAAAACACCTATTGCGCACGCCGACGTTCCGGGTAGACCTGCCACGTCACAGAGATCCACGTAGGCCTGAGCCTGTGGGTCTATCAGGGGGACTGCGGGTTTATCCCCATCGTAGAAGTCCCATTCGACCATCACGCGCGTGTCGCTCAGCACCCACCGGCTACTCAATGGGCCACCTCCGCCGCGTCCCACTTGATGCAGTTCACCCAACCAGAAATACCCATATTCACCCGTGTTGGCGTCGGCATAGCCGAAGCAGCAGTCAAACAGTCGAGTCTCGTCGGACGACCAACCTGGGTTGCCCATCGTCCACTTGCACTGTCCGCTGAAGTCCGCTGTCCGGCCCGTTTCCAGGTCGCGCCAGACAAAGCCTGCCAGCAGTCGTCGGCCGCTGGGCGAAAGGTGGAGAGGAGCAATGCCAAGGTCGCGAGGAGTACTGTCAGTGTAACGCTGAATAACGTGCCCATCTGCGTCCAGCAGCAGGATCTCTCTTTCCTGGCGCACAATCAACACCTGCAGTGCATCGGACCAAAGGGGCTGTTGGTAACCATCCCACGCAGGCAGCCAGATATCGCCGCTATTGAGGTTCACGACCACCGGCTGTGTGAGCTCTATTGTACCGAACATTTCATTCTCCCGCTCACCCACAAGCGGGAAGAGCAACAGATGGGCGTTATCGAGCCAGCGATAGGGATGGCTGTAGCGGTGCGAGGAGCACAAGCCGTATTCCCACCCGGTCACCCTGCGGAGAGGGTGCCCGTCCATCCCGCTTTCCTGCTGTACGGTGAAGGCTGTATTCAGCAGGTCGGGCAATGCT
>QMOC01000138.1 GCA_003648085.1 Chloroflexota bacterium | reverse complement strand
TACCGACACCGGGGGTGGAAGTAGCACCCACTTGGCGGATTGGACGGGTCTGCTACATCGCCTTGCATAATGATGCGCTCCGACTTGTACAGGGGATCGGGCTTGGGCACGGCGGACATCAGGGCTTCGGTGTAAGGATGTAGCGGGTGGATGTACAGTTCCTCTGCATCGGCCATCTCCACAATCTTGCCCACATACATCACCGCCACGCGGTCGGAGATATGCTGCACCACGCTCAAGTCGTGGGCAATGAAGACGTAGGCCAAGTTGAAGTCTGCCTGCAAGTCCTGCAGGAGATTCAGCGTCTGTGCCTGAATGGACACGTCCAGGGCAGAGACGGGCTCATCACAGAGGACCAGACGCGGATTCAAGGCCAGGGCGCGGGCGATGCCAATCCGCTGGCGCTGACCGCCCGAGAACTCGTGGGGATAGCGGCGCATGTGTTCCGGGCGCAGGCCCACGCGCTCCAGGAGCCGGATGACGGTCTCCTCGGTCTCAGGGCCCTTACCTTTGCCGTGAATCACCATCGGCTCAGCGACGATGTCGAACACACTCATTCGAGGATTCAGGGAACCAATTGGGTCCTGGAAGATCATAGCGATGTCCTGCCGAAGCAGTTTCATCTGCTCTTTGTCCAGTTCCGCCAGGTTTACCATCTCGGTTTCACCATTGGCCGAGAACCTATCTGTTTTGAAGTATACTTCTCCGGCGGTGGGCTCGTACAGGCGGATGATGGTGCGGGCCGCCGTGGTCTTGCCACAGCCACTCTCGCCCACCAGTCCCAGCGTTTCGCCCTCGCGGACGTAAAAACTAACGTCATCCACTGCCTTAACGTACCCGACCGTCCGCCGCAGTAGCCCCCGCTGGATCGGAAAGTACTTCTTTAAGCCCCTTACATCGAGCAGAATGTTGTCTCGCGTTTGTTCGGTCATTCTTCTCACACCCCCTCGTACAGCAGACACCTAGCCCAGTGGTTTTCTCCTACCTGCGTCCACGACGGTACGATTCGATCGCACTTCCCCGGCATATACTCCGGGCAGCGCGGATGGAAGACGCATCCCGAGGGCAGGTTGAATGGGTCAGGCACCATGCCCTTGATGGAGGCCAACCGTTCCCGGCTCTTCTTGCCCACGTGGGGGATAGACTTGAGCAAGGCGCGCGTGTAGGGATGCTGGGGTTCGTAGAATATCTCGACAGCGCTGGCCCTTTCCACTATCTTGCCCATATACATCACGCAGATCTCTTCGGCCATCTCGGCGACGACACCCAGGTTGTGGGTGATGAACATGATGGCCATATCAACCGTTTCTTGCAGTTCACGCATGATGTCCAGGATCTGTGCCTCGATAGACACATCCAGTGCTGTCGTCGGCTCATCGGCGATGAGCATCTTCGGCTCACAGGAGAGCGCGATGGCGATCATGACTCGCTGTCGCTGCCCGCCGCTCAACTGGTGCGGGTAAGCGTCCACCCGCTGCTCCGGTTTGGGGATCCCCACCCTGCGCAACATGTCTATGGCGATCTCCCGGGCTTCCTGTTTGGAGATCCGCCGGTGCGCCTGAATGGTCTCCACCATCTGGGCTCCGACCTTGCGGATGGGCACGAGCCGGTGTAAACCGACCGCCTCCCCGATGTGGCTGCCGGCCGTGTAAACCGGGGTGAGGGAACTCATTGGCTCCTGGAAGATCATCCCGATCTCGCCACCGCGGATCTTACGGATTTCCTCCCCATCGGGATCCAACTCGGTGATGTTCACAATGTCGGTGATCTCGGAGCCGTTGGACTTGATACGGCGGTGATACAGGATCTCACCCCCCGTGACCTTGCCGGGCCTGGGAACCATCCGCAGGATGGCCTTGGCGGTCACGGACTTGCCACAGCCGCTTTCACCGATGATGCCCAACGTCTGACCCCGGTTGATCGTAAAGGTAGCGCCATCCACGGCGTGGATGATGCCATCGCGCACGTTGAACTGGACCTTGAGGTCTTTTACTTCTATTAACGGTTCAGACATCGCACACACCTCCTACCGACCGCCATACGGATCCATCGCGTCGCGCAGCCCATCGCCCAGCATGTTGAAGGAGAGGACGGCCAAGAGGACAAACGGCACCGTGGTGAGAAGCCACGGCGCAAATCGGATTGACCGCACGCTGCTGACTTCCTGCAAAAGCACGCCCCAACTGGTGAGCGGGGGACGCAGGCCCAACCCCAGCCAACTCAGCGCCGTCTCCGAGAGAATCATACCGGGGATCATCAGCGTGGCGATGACGATGCAGTGGCTCAGCGTACCGGGGAGCAGATGCCGGAACATAAGCCGCGCATCGCTGGCCCCGAAACTTCGAGCGGCCAGCACGTACTCTCGCTCGCGCAGGGAAAGTATCAACCCCCGCACCTGGCGCGCCAGTCCTCCCCAGCGGATGAAAACGAGGATCAAAGTGAGCATAAAGTAAACCAGGATGGGCGACCAAGTCACCGGGATGGCCGCCGCCAGCGCCATGAAGAGAGGAATGTCGGGGAAAGCGCCCACGAACTCTGTCATCCGCTGGACAATGACATCCGTCACTCCGCCGTAATAGCCGGAGATCGCCCCCATCACCATCCCTAAAGTGAAAGTCAAGATCTGACCTAGCAGCCCGATGAGCAGGGAGAGGCGCCCACCATAGATGATGCGGGAGAAGAGATCGCGCCCCAGGCGGTCGGTGCCGAAAAGAAACACATGGGCTTCGGGATCGGCAGGGTCGGTGCCGAAGAGATGAATGTCCGTGGGGATAAAACCGAGCAGTTTGTAGGGCTCGGCCTTCACAAAGAAGTATATAGGATAAATTTTGGTACGATTTACCTCGTAGAAACGCTTACGCAGAGTCTGGTCAATCTTCTCCTCAAGGCCATACACGGCCGGCCGCAGGCTGAAGTTCCCCTCCTCGTCCTTAAACACAACCGGCTGAGGGCGGGCCTCCAGATAATCGGATTGGTAATCAAGAGTGTAGGGAGCGAAGAACTCGGCAAACAGGCCGCAGATAGAATAGAAGAGAATAATCAGAATCCCCCCCACAATGGCCAGTTTGTTCTTCTTAAATTTCCACCAGACCAGGCTCCAGTAACTCTGGCTGATCTGCCTCTTCTTGTTAGTTTCGGGGACTTTTTGCTCAGCCATCATTCACCTCCTACCTACTCCAAACGGATGCGGGGGTCGAGAGCCGCGAGGGTCAAGTCGGCCAGCAGGTTGCCGATCATCGTCATGCCCACGATGAACACCAGCACAGTGCCGGCCAGGTACATATCCTGAACTTGCAAGGCCCGGACGTACACCGGGCCGAGGGTGGGCAGGTTCAACACCGTTGCCACCAGCGCATTGCCGGCGATGATTTGTGGCAACGCCTCCGATCCCAGGATCACGATCAGGGGATTGATGGCGACCCTCACGGCATGCTTCCAGATGACTGTGCGTTCCTTCAGACCACGCGCGCGGGCGGCTTCGACGAAAGGTTGCCCCAGCGTGTCTAGCAGATTTCCGCGCATAATGCGGATCAGACTTGCCGTACCGGTCACAGCGCCGATAAAAGCCGGAATCCATAGATGCTTAAGCAGGTCAACAACCTTAGCGAAACTCCATGGCGCATCCTGGAACTCCCGCGAGAAAAGCCCCCCCACTTCCTGGCCCAGGACCGTCATGGCGAAGAACAGAACTATGAGCGCCAACAGGAACCCAGGCATCCCCAGGCCGATAAAAGTGACGATGGTGGTGATCTGGTCGCCGATGGAGTATTGGTGGGTCGCCGAATAGACACCGATGGGGATCGCCAGCAGCCAAGTCAAGGTAATGGTAGAGATGGCCAGGATCGCCGACATACCGGCACGCTGGCCGATGATCTCGGTCACCGGGCGCTCGAACTCGAAGGAATCGCCAAAGTCGCCCTTGATGAAGTGAGTGCTCCAGATCCAATACCGCTCCAACAGCGGCTTGTCCAGGCCATAACGGGCGCGATATTCCGCGATGCGCATCTCGGCACTGCGGTCACCCCGTGCCTGGAGTTCCTGCAGTTTCTGGGTCAGGTAATCCCCTGGAGGTAACTCGATGATTAAGAAACTGACGAAGGAGACCAGCACGAGCATGATCAGGATATACCCCAGGCGTCGCGCAATGTACGCAAGCATGTCCACCTCCCTTTAGCAACCTTGCGAAGGTTGACGACCTTCGCAAGGTTTTCATCGTGCAAGAATGAGATGCTAAAAGGATGTGGCGGGCGGAGCCACCGCCCGCCACATCGGTTGACGATGGCCGGCTACTGCTCCATCCAGAACTGCTCGGGATGGACGTTGCCGGGGCTGCCGGGCGCCCACGGGCCGAGCACACCGTACTCCGGCACGTTGTGGAAGAAATTCTTGCAGACGACGGGCATCGGCTGGTCGCCGGACGCACCGATGACGAAGGGGCCATCCTCGATGTGGACGCGGATGGCCTCCCACACGATCTCGTGGCGCTTCTGCTCGTCGGGTTCCTGCAGGCCCTTGCGGTAAAGTGCCTGGAGTTTGGCCGCTGGGCTGCCGGGTTCGGGCTCCCAGCCCTCCTCGCCGCCGCTCTGGTACCACAGACCCTGCATCGGGAAGGAGCGAGACCCCTCGCCGCCACCCCGCAGCGGGAAGATCCAGTCCGGGTAGGTCCAGATGTCGAGCTCCGAGGCATGGGTCGTGCGCAGCACCCAGCCGACGCCATAGTTGCCGCGCGTGGCGGCCTCGGGCTGGCCGATGACGTTGTTGACCAGCACCTTGACACCCACGTCCTCCAGGTTCTTCTTGTAGACCTCGGTGGCCTCGGTGGTGACACGCTCGCCGCCCCAGTCGTTCAGATCTATGACGAGGGTGAAGGATTTGCCGCTGGGCAGGTCGCGCCAGCCGTCGCCGTCCTGATCCACGAAGCCGATGGAGTCGAAGTACTCCTTCGCCTTCTCTGGGTCGTACTCCGCGTCGGCCGCAGCCCACTCCTCGAAGACCTTCTGGCCCTCGGGGCTGGCGAAGTGCCACGACTGCGGGCTGATGGTGAACGCCTGCGGCGTACCGATGCCCTCCCAGACCACGTCCACGATCCGCTGTCGGTCGAGGGCCACGGAGAGCCCCTTGCGGAACTCCCGGGTGCGGACCAGTTCGCGAATCTCCTTGGATTCCTCGGACTCGGTCGCCGGGTCGTACTCCTGCTCCTCGTGGTAGTCCATATTGACCATGAAGCCCGGCCACGCGCCGGCGCCGTTCATCCAGCCCGGCACAATGCGGTAGTTATTGGCTTCAGACTGTTCCGTCAGGAAGGGGATCTCGGTGGGGTCGTCAACACCGCGGAAGGTGCACTCGTAACTGCCCTGCGCGACGCGCAACTTGCGGGTCTCCAGATCTTCCACCAGTTCGACGTGCACATAGTCAATGTACGGCAACTGGTTGCCCTCGGGATCCACCTTCCAGTAGTAGGGGTTGCGCTCGAAGAGCCAGGTCTCGCTGGGGGTGAACTCCTTCAGGCACCAGGCCATCAAGCAGGGGTAGCCAGGGGTCTCGAACCAGCGGTCCATCTGATCCAGGGTGTCGTAGTCGGCGCCCTCGGTGTACTTGGGATGCCACTGGGTCAGGAAGTGCTTGGGCTTCATCAGGGGCTCCCACTCCCAGAATCCCTGGGCCAGCACGTAGGGCATGATCCACTGCGGGGTATCAAAGTGGAGCACCCAGGTGTAGTCGTCGGGGAATTCCATAGTGATGGGGGAGCCATCGGAGTTGCGCGCCCACCAGGGCACCTGCACCGTCTTGTAGTCCGGGTTCTGGGCCAGATCCTCCCACCAGAACTTCAGGTCCTCGGTGGTGAAGGGCTCGCCGTCGGACCACTTGATGCCCTTGCGAAACTTAAAGGTGATGGTCTTGCCGTCATCGGACCACTCGTACGACTCGGCCAGGCCCGGCTCGTAGCCGGTGTAGTCCGCCTTCCAGCGGACGGGCGGGTCGTACAGGACCATCTTGATGTTGCCGCATCCAGGCCACCAGGTCACGTTGTGCCAAGTGCCGCCGTACTGGCCGACGGACTCGACGACCGGAATCACCACCGGCTCCTCCGGCAGCCGCTCGTCTACAGGCGGCAATTCACCGGCCGCGACCTTGTCCGCCAGCATGGGCGCTTCGTTGTATGCACTTGGAACTTCGGTGGGCGGCGCCTCGGTGGGTTTCTCAGCAGGCGCCTCGGTGGGGACCTCGGTCGGTGCTGGGGTCGGCTTGGCGCAACCACTGATAATCGTGGCCACAATAGCCAGACCTGTGACCAATAGCCAGAAAACGTTGCGTTTCATTTTGTTTCTCCTCCATTCATTGATATTGGAAACTCACTCACGTCTGTAGTTCTGGCAGATACGTTCTCTCAATATCGTTCCATCTTCCTCCTTTCCGCCCGCGGAGATGTTGGAGAAACCTGCGGGCCTATAATATTCCGCAAGCCAGTCCTGTGAGAAGGGGAGTATCAGGAACTGGCGGACTGCAGAGATGTGTTGGTCAGCCTAAGCCCTCCCTTTCGCCCGAGGATGCAACGTGGTTTCTAGAGGTTTCAAAATATTATACACGAGGATGCCTTGCAGGTCAAGCGTCATGCTTTCTTCATCCTGTGGAACAGGTTCAGATAGTCCGCCAGGTGGCGCGTTGCCAAGAAGTTGCGGCGCACGTGCTCTCGCGCCGCCGTCCCCATTGCCTCCGCCTCCTCCGGGTGCTGTAGGAGGTACAGCGCCTTTTCCCCGCACTCCTCCACCGAATCCACCAGAAAGCCGGTTTCGCCGTCCAGTACCTGCAACGGGATGCCCCCCACGTTGCCCCCCACCACAGGCTTCCCCTTCCACAGCGCCTCGGTCACCACCAGCCCGAACCCCTCGCGGGTGGACTTCTGGACCACGACGTCGCTGACGGCCTGAAAAGCCCCCACCTCCAGCGCGCCCACGCCGTGGAAGTTGTGCAGAATGTGGATGTCG
>QMOC01000137.1 GCA_003648085.1 Chloroflexota bacterium | reverse complement strand
TCCTCCGGCGTTATCCCGTAGGAGGCCAGCGGAGGAACCTGCAGCGCGTCGCATAGTTCCTGCACCCACGCGACGCCGTCGGCGGCGGTGGCGCTGGCACTGCCGGTCAGGATGCGGGCGATTTCGTCGTACCGCCGCAGCGCTTCGCTCCCCGGCAGCCGCTCCTGCAAGGCGCGCACGTTGACCGCCATCACGTGGGGCAGGAGACGCCCACATATCGCGCCGTGGGGCGCGGGGAACATCCCGCCCATCGGCCCGGCGAAGCCGTGCACCGCCCCAAGTTTGGCGTTGGCCAGAGCCAGCCCGCCGAAGAGGCTGGTCAGTGCCATATCCTCACGGGCCGCCGCATCGTCGCCCTGCCCGTAGGCCCGGCGCAGCGAGCGGGCAGCGCGGCGCATCCCCTCCCGGCACAAGGCATCCGTCAGTGGGTTGGCCCGCTTCGAGACGTAGGGCTCCATTACCTGCGTGAGGGCATCCAGGCCGGTGCTGGCCGTGATTTCCGGTGGTAGAGTGTGGGTCAGTTCGGGATCCACCAGCGCCAGTCGTGGCAGCATCAGTGGGCTGCGCAGGCTGACTTTCACTCGATGCTCGGGCGAGGCCAGCACCGCGTTGCGGGTCACCTCAGCACCGGTGCCAGCCGTCGTCGGGATGGCAATGCAGGGCGCGGAGGGTCGGGTGAGCGGCTGCCCTCGCCCAATGACCTCCAGGTAGTCGAGAGGGACACCCCCGTTGGTCAGCAGGGCGGAGATGGCCTTAGCGGTGTCCAGCACGCTCCCGCCACCGAACCCGATGACCATATCGCAGTCCGCCTCCCGCGCGCGTTGAGTGCCCAGACGGGCCACCTCGGTGGTCGGCTCACCGGCTACGGAGAAGGTCACGATGTCAATCCCTTGCGCGGTCAGTGCATCGAGCAGCGGCGTGGCACGCGCGCGTGTACGGCCCGTCACCACCAGCGCGCGGCTCCCCATCTGCGCCGCAATCGGCCCGACCTCGCGCAGTGTGCCCGGCCCGAAGATAATGCGCGTGGCAGTGGCAAACTCGAAGCGCATCCCTCTACCCCCAACCCTCGTCGTCGGGAAAGACGTTGGCGTACTTGACGCTGTGGCGCGGCTCGGCCATCATCTCCGCCACCGTATCGCGCCACTTCTGGTAGTGGGCCGTCTCCTTGTGCCGGGCCGGGTCCTCCGGCGTGCGGTAGACCTCGACCAGCACGAAGCGGGTCGGGTCATCCAACCGCTGGATCACGTCGAAGCGGGCGATTCCGGGCTCCTGCACGCTGTTGCGGGCGTTCTCCAGCGTCGCCTGGCGAAAGGCTTCGACAAACTCAGGTTTGACGTGTACGTATACGTGAACGATGAGCATTTTGCAACCTCCTGTCCTCTGAGGGAGTGACGGGGTGATAAGGTGAGGGGGTGACACGGTGAAAGCCATACGGTCACCCGGTCACCATGTCATCTTATCACCTTGTCTTCCCAATAACCCAGGTCTCCGGATGAGTGATCATACCGACGATTGTTCCGATAATGCCATCGTATGTCTGATACAACACTGCAGCCTCATCGCGCCTCATATATCCGCACTTCACGGCGAACTCCAGCCACACCTGTGTCTCAGCCGCCTCGCTTTCTGAGTCGGAAAGTTTGCTGATGAAGGCTTTCTCGTAACGTCGCTTGCGCCAGGCTTCAGCCAGGTTAGCACACACTGAACGAGACGAGCGACGAATCTGGTCGGTCAGGGAATACCTCTCTTCCCTGGGAAAGGATTTTGACAGATCAAAGATCCGCATAGCCGCGTCGAAAGCCCTTTGGTAAACCTCCAAATCACGGTGCACCCGAATCTTCTTCCTCATCGTAACTCCTTATGTCTATCATTCATTGTGTCACCTTGCCACCCTGTCACCCTGTCACCCTGTCACCTTGCCACCCTGTCACCTCGCCACCTTGTCACCCTGTCCCCCTGTCACCCTGTCACCCCGTCACCCTGTCACCCTGTCACCCCGTCACCCCGTCACTCTCCGCGCGGCAGCGACCCCGCCGACGACTTTATAGGCCACCCGGGCCTCATCCAGCCGCCGGGCGATCTGGCGCAGCACCGCCCGCCACTTCATTCGGCTCGACTTCACTCCGGCTCGACAAGGACGGCCGTCCCGTAGGCCAACACCTCGGTCATGTTCTCGGCCAGTTCAGTGGCGTCGTAGCGCACGCCGACGATAGCGTTGGCTCCCAGTTCCTCGGCGTGCTGCACCATCAGGTTAAAGGCCTCCTCGCGGCTTTCCTCACACAGGCTGACGTACTCGTGAATCTTGCCGCCGACCACTGTGCGCAAGGTCGCTGCCAGTTGGCCCGCCAGACCGCGTGAGCGCACGGTGATGCCGCGTACCACGCCCAGATGACGCACGACGTGGTGCCCTGCTATGCTATTGGTAGTGGTGATCATTCTGTGATCCATTGAATGCCATCCTCCTTTCAGCCTCCGGGCCTTTCAGACCCACTCTGACACCAAGCCACCTTAGAGCCCCTGACACGGCGGCTAAAGCCGCGTGCTACCCGCGCTGAGTCGCCCTGCGGCGACTCTCCAGCCCGCCGGAGGACGGGCTTCGCAAAGGTAGCCCGCGACGTCAGTCGCCGGGCTGAGAATTTTTAGACACGCTCTTACGGCAGCCCTTTCAGTAAGGTCATCACTGCTGCATTAAGCAACTCCAGAATCGGGGCGGGATAGAATCCAAAGACTACCATCACCAACACCAGCGGCCACATCGTCACCTTCTCCCACCACGCCATATCCCGCAAACGGCCCCACTTCCTTCTATCGAATTGGCCCAAAAAGATATGTTGCACGATCTTCCAGAGTGTATAAGCCGCCGCGAAGACGATGCCCAGGACGCCGACGAAAGCATAGGGCGGGATGAAGCCCACTGCTCCCCGGAGGACGAAGAATTCGCCCCAAAAGCCGCATAGCCCCGGCAGCCCCAGGCCAGCCAGACACGCCACCAGCATGATACCGTAGTAATAGGGTATTTGCCTCGCCAGCCCACCGAAGGCTTTCAGGTCGCGGGTGTGGGCATGCTCGTAGAGGATACCCGCCAGGAAGAACAGCCCGCCGATGATGATACCGTGAGCGAACATCTGCATCGCCGCGCCACTCAGACCGGTCGTGGCCAGATTGAGGACTTCTTGGCTATCCAGCATCCCGACGCTGGCTGCGGCCGCGCACACGCCCAACGAGACGTACCCCATATGCACCACGGAGGAGTAAGCAATCAGCCGCTTCAGGTCCCACTGCGCCATACAGACCAGCGCCCCGTAGACGATGCTGATGACAGCCAGGATGGGGATCACGGGCACGTCCACGACGAAGTGGCGAAACACCTCGGGGAAGAGCGGCAGCGCCACCCGTATCAACCCGTAGCCTCCCAGTTTCAGCAGTATACCGGCCGCCATGACACTTCCCGCCGTGGGGGCCTCAGTGTGAGCGTCGGGTAGCCAACTGTGGAAGGGGAAGGAAGCCATCTTGACGGCAAAGCCGATGAAGAGCCCCCAAAACGCTAGACAGGCCCATGTCCATTGCTCGGCACCGTGGAAGGGACGCGCCGCGGCCGCTTCCCCAATTTCAAAAGTGCCCGTCTGCACGTAGACCCCCAGGATCGCCAGCAGCATTGCCATGCTGCCCAACAACGTGTAGATGAAGTACTTGATGGCTGCGTGTTCCCGTCGCTCCCCACCCCACACACCGATAATCAGGAACATCGGCACCATCCCCAGGCCCCAGAAGACGTAGAACTGCACCAGGTTGAGAGAGAGGAAGACGCCGCACAGCCCCATCTCCAACAGAAGGAACAGCAGATAATACTCCTTGACCCGCTCCTTGATAGTGCGGGCCGAATAGAAGAGACCCAACGTCGTCAAGAGCGCCGTCAGGAGGATCAAAGGTGCGCTGAGGCCATCCACCCCAACGTGGAAAGAGACACCGAAGGTGGGGATCCAGGGATATAGTTCTTCGAACTGTGTCTCACCCGCTCCTATGCGGGTCACCTCCACCCAGATGATAACCGCCAGGATGAGTGTCACGCAGGCAAAGGCAGTCCCCACCCGCCGGATTGTCTTCACACTCTCGCGGGGGATAACGAGGATCAACAACGCGCCCACCAGTGGGGTGAAGATAATCGCGCTCAGAATTGGGTAATATATCATTTGTGTCCTCCTTTGAGAGTAGCGAAAAATGCTTCGGACACCTCACTTCAAATGTAGGATAAGATGCCATATTATCCTACTGTGTTGTTACCACCAGGCAAAGTACACCATGGTAAAATACATCGCCACCAACACCAGGATGGAGATGAAGGCGATCAGGATATAGTTCTGTACCCGACCGGTCTGAATGGGGCGGATGAAGCGGCCGCCTGCCCTGACCGCGCTGCCCACTCCCTCCACAGCACCATCCACGACGCGCGTGTCGAAAAGGCCGCTCGCGCTGGAGAGAGTGCGTGCCGCGTAGCCGACCACATTTGCCAGAGGGGTGAGAACACGCGGATCGAGGAGGGCGCTGAGTTCCGAGAGCACCCAGAGCGCCCGCCCCGTCAGGCTGACCGCTCTATCTATCACCAGTGCGTCAAAACGGTCGGCGGCTTGCGAGGTCACCTGGCCCATCCTTGCGATGAAGTTGGCTGCTCCATCCACCGCTGTCTCGTCGAAGCGCACCGCGGCCTGCGCTGCTGCCTGCCCGACCTTTGAGGTGAGGTTGACCGCTCCCTTCGCCACGGCCTCGTCGAAACGATCCACGGCCCGCACCGCCGCTCGCCCCGCCCGCGCAACGAGGCTGACCGCTCTGTCTATCGCAGCCTCACCGAAGCGGCTGGCGGCCTGCGCCGCTGCATGCCCCGCTCCAGCGGCGAATCCAATCGCTCCGTCCGGCACCCTGCGGTCGAAATCAGCGCAGGTATGCGCCAGGGCCACGGTACCACGGACGAAGGTCGCCTGGTAGAACCTGTCCAAGTAGAAGCAGTGACGCAGCGCATCGTAAAGCCGGCCCAGCCGTATCCGGCGCATCCCTGCCTCCAGGCGTTCCATCTGCCCGGCACGCAGGGGCCTCCGACCGTAGGCCAGATACCCCACCAGCAACCCTCCCAGCGCGGAGACCGTTGAGATAGTCAGCGGCTGCCAGGTGAAGTATACCGCCCCGGCTGCATAGCCGTCCCCGACGAAACGGTAGAACCAATCGGGAAGTACTCCTCCCCAGCCCAGACAGACGGCAAGGACTGCTAGGACGACAAGCGGGGCTGTCATACTCCGTTCGCTCTCCTGGACACTGGCGGCGACCTCACTACGCGGCCGGCCCAGGAAGACCAGGCACAGCAGCCGCGCCGCATAGAAGGCGGTCAGGCCAGCCGCGACCGCCAGCGCCCAGAAAATGGCCGGGTGGTGCGTCTCGTAGGCCGCCTCCAGGATCCTCTCTTGAGACCAGAACCCCGTCGTGAAAAGCGGGAAGCCAGAGAGCGATAGTGTACCGGCGACGAAAGCCAAACAGGTGACCGGCTGCCACCGCGCCAGCCCGCCCATATTCTTCACATCGTGGGGCTCGAAGAGTACCCCCTCCCCCTGCGAGAGGAGGCTGTGTTTCATCCCATGGGTGACGGAACCCATCCCCAGGATGAGCAGGGACTTGGAGAAGGCATGAGTGACGAGATGGAACACCCCGGCCACGTAGGCCCCAGCGCTTAGCGCGGCCACCGCGTAGCCCAACTGACTGATGGTGGAGCAGGCCAGCACGCGCCTGACGTCGTCCTGAGCGATGGCGGTGAGCGCACCGAAGAGGGCCGTGAAGACACCGAAGGCCATCGTCACCGTCTGCACCTCGCCCCCGACTGCTGTGTATAGGGGAGAGCAACGCGCCATCAGGTAGACGCCTGCCGGAGCCGTCGCCACGGCCTGGATGATAGCCGAGGCGGGAGTGGGGCCTTCCACCGCGTCGAGCAGCCAGACATGCAGCGGGAACTGGGCCGCCTGGCTCACCACTGCGCCGAAGATCAGCAACGCGATAGTCGGCAGCGCCGGCAGGGAGAGGCCACCGATGAGGGGAAATGAGGTGCGTGCCAGGCGTGCCAGCGTCCCGGCGCTAAAGACGTCGTCATAGGCCAGCGAGCCGGTTGCCGCATAGAGCAGACACAGTCCCAACAGCAGAAACACATCGCCCACTTTGGTCACCAGGAAAGCCCTCAGCCCGGCGCGGTAGACTGCCTCATCGTCAAACCGCAGGCCGATAAGCAGGTAGGAGCACAGCCCCAGCGTTTCCCAGCAAAGGAAGAGCATCAGCAGGTTACCGGAGACGATCAGCCCCAGTGTGCCGGCGGCGAGGAGGGAGAGATGGGCGAAGAAATGACCGTAGCGCGGGTCCTCCCGCATATAGCCTGCGCCGTAGACGAAGGCCAGCAGGCAGACCAGCGGCACCGTGAAGAGCATCACCGCCGTCAGTGGATCAACCCACACGCTGGCCCGGAAGACGGCGGTGCCGATGAGGAACCAGCCAACGACGCTTTCGAAGACTGCGTCTCCTCCGCTCACCGGCGGCAGCACCGCTTTCCAGAAGATGACCTGCGCCAGGACGAAGGAGACGACGATAGCGCCGACAGCCAGACGGCGGCTGGTCATCTTATCCCGGTGAGCCCCCAGCGTGATGGCCACGAAAGCCAGGAAGGGGAAGAGTGGGATCAGCCAGGTCAGATGCATAATCGAATCAGCGAATCAACGAGTCGGCGAGTCAGCGAGTCAGCGAGTGGGCGAATCGGCGAATCAACCTTTGAGCAAGTCGGCGTCCTCTGGTGCGACAGTGCCGTGGGTGCGCCACAGAGCGATGATGAGCGCCAGCCCCACGATCGTCTCGGCCGCAGCGATGGCATAGACGAATAGCGCGAAAGCCCGCCCGGTCGCGGTCCCCGGCTCCAGATAGCGCCAGAAGGCAACCAGGTTGACGTTGGCAGCGTTGAGCATCAGTTCGACGCTCATCAGGATGGC
>QMOC01000136.1 GCA_003648085.1 Chloroflexota bacterium | reverse complement strand
TTGCACACTTTATCAAACGGTTCTACGCCCATCCTTCAGGAACGCCGGACACGACCAATGGGGGTCGGTCCTCCAGGCTGGCCCCCGGCACGTAGCCGAACATCTCCTCCACATCCCGACGCAGCAACGAGTAGAGGATAGTCAGTGGAATGTCGGCGGGACAGGCCAGTTCACACTCCCGGCAGCCAACACACTTGCCCACGGTGTGCATGGCGCGGATGAGGTGGAACATAGGGAAGGGAGGAGCAAGCACCCCCCGCTCCACCCATAAGTCCTCCTCCAGGGCACACTCTTCGCAGAAGCACTGGGGGCAGACATTGCGGCAGCCGTAGCACTTGAAGCACTTGGCGAACTGCCGCTGCCAGAACCCCGCCCGCTCGGCGAGTGAAAGCCGGGCGTGTTCAGAAGTGATGGTATCCTCCACTCCTTCCACCCGCTCGCCTACGGCAATCTTGGTGGGATAGGGCCTGGCACAGCGACAGGCAGCCGCCTCCTCGGCCGTGCAGGCCAGGCCAATGAGCGTCACGCGCTCCAAGTCCACCTGGTTGCGCTTGGCCATCTCGATCAGGCTCCGCTCGTCGCAGCCGCGCGCCACAATGCCCAGCCTGGCCCCGGGCTGGGCGCTCAACAGCAAGTCCAGCGTCCGGGTCAAAGGATACTTAGGCCACAGAGCCAGGCCCGAGAGATCGTCGCCCGTGCGGAAGAGATGGGGCACCGTGCCGTTATGATCGGCCCGCAAAGCCAACACACCATCGAGTTCGTTCGTCTCCAGGGCCTGCTGTACCGCCCCGCGAAGCAAAGTCAGTCTGTCCACCACTACACCTCCCCTCCCTTTTCCAAGGGCCCCAACTGGCGCACCGTCTCCGTGAACTCGCTCACCACCTGGGCGAACCTCTGCGCCTCCGATGAGGAGACCCACTCCAGCCGCAACCGTTCCGGCTCGATGCCCACATAGGAGAGCAATTTGCGCAGGATGGGGATGCGCTTGGCAGTGCGGTGATTGCCGTCGGTGTAGTGACAATCGCCGATGTGACAGCCCAGCACCAGGACGCCGTCGGCCCCCTCGCGGAAGGCGCGCAGGACCAACTCTGGTGATACGCGACCGGAACACATCACCCGCACCACACGGATGTTGGAGGGATACGATAGTCGCGACGTGCCGGCAGCATCGGCCCCGGCGTAGGAACACCAATTGCACAAGAAGCCAATGATACGGGGTTCGAAATCCTCTCTCATGTCGAATCTCTCTTGTTGTAATATCACCTCATCTCAAGCCAGAACCCGCTCGCGCTCGAAAATTCCTGTGATCTCGGCCACTAACTCTTCATCGGTGAAGTGCTGGGCGACGATGGCCTTGGCCAGGCAGGCTGCAGCGCAGGTGCCACACCCTTTGCACAGCGCCTCGTTCACCCGCGCCTTACCTTCGACGACCTCGATGGCACTGTAGGCGCAGACCAACGTGCATTCGCCGCAGCCAGAGCAGCGCGCTTCGATGACCCGAGCGGTAGTCGGTTCGATCTCCACCTGGCCTTGGTTGAGCAACACCAGCGCCCGCGTGGCCGCCGCGCTGGCCTGGGCCACCGTATCGGGGATGTCCTTGGGACTCTGGCAGCAGCCGGCGAGGAAGATACCATCGGTGTGCGTAGACACGGGGCGCAGTTTGGGATGGGCCTCCATAAAGAAGCCATCCTTGTCCAGGCTGACATTGAACAGTTGCGCCAGTTCCTTGCTGCCTTTAGCCGGCCTGGCGGCCGTGGCCAGCACTACCATGTCCACCGGCACTTCCACCAACCGTCCCAGCAGCGTGTCCTCGGCTCGCACCAGCAAGCGACCGTCATCGGGCACCACATCGGCAACCTTGCCACGGATGAAATAGACCCCCTCCTTCTGGATGCGTTTGTAGAACTCCTCGTACCCCTTGCCCGCTGTACGCATGTCAATGTAGAATTGGTAGACCTCCCCGCCGGTCTTCTCACGGGCCAGGTGGGCCTGCTTGGTGGCGTACATGCAGCAGATGCGGGAGCAATACTCGCTCGCCTCATCGTCGCGGCTGCCGATGCAGTGCAAGAAGGCGATGGCCTTTGGCACACGGCCATCTTTGGTGAGAATCCGCCCACCGGTAGGCCCGCCGGCGCTGGACAGCCGCTCGAACTGCAGGCCGTCAATCACGTTATCGTACACGCCGTAGCCGTAGCGGGCCAGCGACGGGTCATCCGTCAAATCGAAGCCGGTGGCCAGGATCACCACACCCACCTTTAGATCCAGGAACGTCTCCTGCATCTCGAAATCAATCGCCCCCCGCTCACAGGCCCGTTCGCACTTCTTACCACACTTGCCTTTGACCAGCCACAGACAGGAGTGGGGATCAATCACCGCTTTCAAGGGCACTGCCTGGGGGAAGGGGATGTAGGCTGCATTGCGCATACCCATCCCCGCCTCGAACTCGGAGGGCACGCGATCCTTCCAGACACACGCCTCGACGCAGGCCCCGCAACCGGTGCACAGGTCCTCGATGACGTAGCGAGGCTTGCGCCGCACCCGCACCTGGAAATTCCCCACGTACCCCTGAACGTCCACCACTTCGCTGAGGGTCAGAATTTCGATTCGAGGATGCCGACCGGCATCCATCATCTTGGGGCCGAGAATTCAGGTGGAACAATCCAGGGTGGGGAAGGTTTTGTCCAGTTGGGCCATCTTACCGCC
Source organism: Chloroflexota bacterium (assembly GCA_003648085.1). Lineage (GTDB taxonomy): Bacteria > Chloroflexota > Anaerolineae > B4-G1 > B4-G1 > B30-G15. The sequence continues at coordinate 4,399 of QMOC01000136.1, read as the reverse complement.
GATGGTCGGTTGCCGCTCCACCAGGTAGACCTGGTAGCCGGCATCGGCGATGTCGAGCGCGGCCTGGATACCGGCAATGCCACCGCCCACCACCAACGCCGCCGGCTCGATGGGCACTCCGCGAGGGAGCAGAGGCTGGTGCAGGCTCACGCGCCGCACGGCAGCCGCCACCAGTTCCTGCGCCTTGCGCGTGGTCTCCGGCTCTTCAGGATGCACCCAGGCGCACTGCTCGCGGATATTGGCCATTTCCAGAAAGTAGGGGTTGAGCCCCGCGGCCTCCAGCGTGCGGCGAAAGGTGGGCTCGTGCATGCGGGGCGAGCAGGCGGCCACCACCACCCGATCCAGTCCGAAGTCGGCGATGTCCCGACGGATCATCTCCTGACCGGGGTCGGAGCAGGTGTACTTATAGTCGCGGGATACGACCACTCCTGGCAACCTGGCCGCGTAACGGGCCACCGCTTCGACGTCCACCGTGCCGGCGATATTGAGACCGCAATGGCAGACATATACACCGATCCTGGGTTCGTTCACGTCATCACCTCTAACTTAAATATCAACAGATGCGCGGCAGTTGCTCCCCCACCAGCATGTCGAGGATGCGGCGGGCACCCAGCGCGGTGCGCAGCACGACGCGGCCCGCATGTTCTGCCGTCACCCGCCCGATGATCGCTGCCTCTCGCCCGTACTCGTGGGCCTGCATCCGTGTCAGTACCGCGTCGGCCGCCTCAGGTGCGACGAAGGCTACCAATTTCCCCTCGTTGGCCACATACAACGGATCGAGGCCCAGCAACTCGCAGGCGGCGCGCACCGCATCGCGCACGGGAATGGTATCCTCCTCAATCTCGATGCCCACCCTCGACTTGTCGGCCACCTCGTTTAGCGTCGTGGCTAGGCCGCCCCGCGTGGGATCGCGCAGGCAATGGACGGCCTGGGGTGTGACCTCCATCACTGCCGCCACCAGCCCGTGCAGAGGAGCGCAATCGCTCGCCAGCGGCGAATCGAAGCGCAGCCCCTCCCGCTGGCTCATGATGGTCATACCGTGGTCGCCGATGGTGCCGCTGAGGATGATCGCGTCGCCGGGCTGGGCCCGGTCGCCGCCCAGTTCCACGCCGGCGGGCACCACACCGACCCCCGCCGTGTTGATGAACAGCCGATCGGCCTTGCCACGATCCACCACCTTTGTGTCCCCAGCCACGATTTGTACACCAGCAGCCTGGGCGGTAGCCGCCATCGAAGCAACCACCCGCTCCAGGGCAGCCAGTTCCAGTCCCTCCTCAATGATAAACCCCGCGCTGAGGTAAAGCGGGGTGGCCCCGCTCATCGCCAGGTCGTTGATTGTACCACACACGGCCAACTTGCCGATGTCGCCGCCGGGGAAAAAAATGGGGCTCACCACGTAGGAGTCGGTGGTGAAAGCGAGTCGAGCATCAGGGGCAGGATGCAGGATGCGAGATGCAGGATGCAGGAATCCTGCCTCCTGCTTTTTGCCTCTTGCCTCTTGCATCCCGCCTCCTACTTCCAGGACTGCGGAATCGTCGAGGTGTGCTAGAATGGGGTTATCGAAATATCTCAGAAACAGTCGCTCCACCAGTTCGTGGCTCAGTTGGCCGCCGGAGCCGTGGGCGAGCAATATCTTATCGTTGCCGGTCGTCACGGTATGGCCCCTGAATGAGAATCGAAGAACACCGATGCGAGCGATTCCACCCTCACAGCCCCTGGTCCTCGAGCCAGTTCAGCATCCGATCTGCTACAGCCTGCCAACCGGACTCCAACATCATGTCGTGCGCCATATCGGGAAAGACCTCCGCCCTTGTGCCATACGCCCGCGCCGTCGCCTCGACCTCATCGGGGGAGATCAGGGCATCATCGGCAGCCCCCAGCACAAGCATGGGCGTTGTGACCCGTTTGGGCCGAGGCAGGTTCAGAGCCAGTACATCGAGATAAGCGCGGTACGACTCGTCCTGCATGCGGGAGAAATAAGCCGTCAGTTTCTCCTCGGGTATGTCCGCCGAGAAGAAAGCCTCTCGAGTCAGGCCCGGTGTGCTTATGATCGGAAACAGGCTAAACGTCAAGTTGGCTTTCAGGAAGGCGAGGGGATGCCGGAAAAGGACACGCAGGGTGGCGAGCAACACCCCCCTGGGCGGGACGGACGCCAGCAGCACCGCTGCCGGGACCCGCCGGGATTCCAGGTATTTCTGGACTATCATCCCGCCCATTGAGTGTCCCACCAGCACCGGCGGTCTTTCCATCTGGCTCACTATGTGGGCTACATCGGCCACGTAATCAGCCAGGCTGGTACAGCGGAGGCGTTCGCGCCCCTCACTGGCCCCGTGACCGCGCAGACTCAAAGCATAGCACAGATAGCCATGCTGAGCGAAGTAAGGCAGAAAGTGCTCTGCCCAACACCAGGCAGCGTGCCACATACCGTGCACGAATAGAAGTGGCGTGGGGCGTGCAGCGGATACAGGCTCTTTCTTGATCAATTCCAAATCCATGCCGGAACTCCCTCTCCAGGCAAAATCACCGTCTCGCTTCACCCGCCTGAGCCCTGCCCGATGGATGATCTGGCAGATGCGGGTGCATCGTTGCTCCCCTCCCTCGCTCGCTTTCTAACATTGTAGTGCAATTTCGCGATCCTGGCAAAAGCGGCCCTCAGACATCGGCTCCACCATACCGATACCAGGCCGCACAGGCCCCTTCGGCGGAGACCATGCAGGGGCCGACGGGACGCGCAGGAGTGCAGACGCGGCGGAAGAGGGGACATTCGGGTGGCTCCACGGTGCCTCGCAGCACGTCGCCGCAGCGGCAGCCCTTGTGCTCGCGGGTCGGGCCGGGATCCACGGGAAAGGCGAGCGCAGCGTCGAAACGGACATACTTGGGGCGCAACGCCAATCCACTGGCGGGCACGCGGCCCAACCCCCGCCAATCCGCTTCGCTCACCTCAAACACGCGCTGCATAATCTCCAGTGCCACGCGATTCCCCTCCGGGCGGACGCTGCGGGAGTAGGCGTTGACCACCGCCGGCCGGCCGTCCTCGGCCATCTCCACCAGCGCGGCCACGGCTCGCAGAATGTCCAGCGGCTCGAAGCCGGCCACAGCGCAGGGGACAGAGTAATCCTGCGGGAGGAATTCCCATGCGCGGCTGCCGATGACGGTGGTCACGTGGCCGGGGCCAATGATGCCGGAGAGCCGCACCTCCCCCGCGTCGAGGATAGCGCGGGTGGCCGGTGGGGTTAACTTGTGCAGCGAAAGGACGTAGAAGTTGTCCAGACCCTCTGCCTCCGCCTCCAAGATAGCCGCCGCCACGGTGGGGGCGGTGGTCTCGAAGCCGACGCCGAGGAAGATGACCGCCCGTTCGGGATGGTCGCGGGCGATCCGCAGCGCATCCAGCGCAGAATAGACGACCCGCACATCGGCCCCTTCGGCCCTGGCCGTCTGCAGAGAGCCATGGCTGCCCGGCACCTTGAGCATGTCGCCGAAGGTGGCCAGGATCACGCCGGGGAGTTTGGCCAGGGCGATGGCGCGGTCCAGGTCGGTGTTGGCGGTGACGCAGACGGGGCAACCGGGGCCAGAGCGCAGTTCTACGGTGGGCGGGAGCATCTGCCGCAGGCCGTGGCGGAAGATAGCGTGGGTATGTCCGCCGCAGAATTCCATAAAACGCACCGGCCGGGTCGAGCGTGCCTGGATGTTCGCCACCAATTTTCGCGCCAGTCGAGGGTCGCGAAACTCGTCAATGTACCTCATTGGTAGATTGGGAAACTGGTAGATTGGGAGATTGGGAAATTGGTAGATTGGGAGATTGGGAAATTGGGAGATTGGGAAATTGGGAGACCTCCACCTCGTCGGGGTAGAACTCGGCCAGTTCCTCGAGGAGCCGCAGCGTCTCCTGCGCCTCCTCCTCATCCACCACGCCGATGGCGAAGCCGGTGTGTATCAGCACATAATCGCCCACCCGCGCCTCAGGCGTGAGCGCCAGACTGATGGTGCGCTCCACCCCGCCGATCTCAGCCCGGGCGGTGGTTCCCTCTACAGATGTAATCAATGCAGGTATGGCCAGGCACATAGTTATCCACACTTATCGGTCAGTTCCAACCCCCGTCCTCCAGGCTCTAGGCAACCCGATTGCTTGTATCACAGCGCCTCCTCACGCGCGAGTATATTGAATATAAGTATACCACAGGAGCCACTTTCGCTCAATCCACGGCGAAGTGCGCGATCACTGCCTGCCCCAGCGAGATGCCGCCGTCGTTGCACGGCACCTGCCGGTGCAAGAGGACACGGAAGCCGGCATCCCGTAATCGCGGCACAACCAGTGCCAGTAGCAGCCGGTTCTGGAAGCAGCCACCGCTCAACGCCACCGTCCGCAGTCCCGTCTCCCGAGCGATCCGCTCACACACCA
>QMOC01000135.1 GCA_003648085.1 Chloroflexota bacterium | reverse complement strand
GCCCAGTTTCTCCAGCGAACTGACGATCGGCTCGATGGAACCCTGAACGTCGGTCTTGATGATCAGGTTGAGTTCCTTGACTTGTCCGGCCTGGATACGGCTAGAGAAGTCATCGAGAGTGAAAGCTCTGGCCGGGACAGCGGCCTTGGCGGCCAATTCTTCCTTGCGCTTGGCGACGATGGCGCGGGCGGTGCGCTCGTCCGGCACGACCTTGAACATCTCCCCCGCCTCGGGCACACCGGAGAGGCCCAGGATCATAACCGGCATCGAGGGCGGGGCCTCCTGAACGGCGTGTCCGGCCCCATCGAGCATCCTGCGCACGCGACCATGAACCACGCCCATTACCACGACGTCGCCCACGCGCAAGGTGCCGTTCTGCACCAGTACAGTAGCGGTCGCACCACGAGTACGGTCCAGCCGCCCCTCCAGTACCGTTCCGGCCGCCGGCCGGTCGGGATTGGCCTTAATCTCGGTGGAATCAGCGACGAGCAGGATAGCCTCCAACAGGTCATCTAAGCCAATCTTTTTCTTCGCCGAGACGGGGACGCAGAGCGTAGTTCCCCCCCAATCGTCTGGGGTCAGGCCTATGTCGGCCAACTGTTGCTTGACCCTGTCGGGCTGGGCGGTGGGCTTGTCTATCTTGTTGAGGGCAACGATGATGGGTACGCGGGCTGCTCGGGCGTGATTGATGGCTTCGACGGTCTGGGGCATCACGCCGTCGTCAGCGGCCACGACCAGCACGGCAATGTCGGTGGTATGGGCTCCCCGAGCACGCATAGCGGTAAAGGCCTCGTGGCCTGGAGTGTCGAGGAAGGTGATACTACGCCCGTCGTGTTTGATCTGGTAAGCCCCAATGTGCTGCGTGATCCCTCCTGCCTCCCGGGCCACCACATTGGTATGGCGAATGGCGTCCAATAGCGAGGTCTTACCGTGGTCTACATGGCCCAGGACGGTGACGACTGGAGGACGGGGTTTGAGTTTCGCCGGGTCTTCACCGGCGTAAAGGCGCTCCCAGAGTAGCGTTGGTCCCTCCTCGGTGACCTCCTCGGGGATGGCCGGTGTCTCCTCCCTGGGCTCGAACCCCATCTCTTGGGCTACAATGGCAGCCGTTTCATAATCAATCTGCTGATTGATGTTCGCCATAACGCCGGCGTTCATCAGTTCTTTGATCACGACGATAGGACTGACGTCCATCAGTTCAGCCAACTGCCGCACTGTCAAGAAATCAGGGATCTCGACCACTCGTTTTTCCTGTACCTGTACCTGCTCACTCATTTCCACTTGCTCCTCCACTTGCTCCCTTCGCTGCTGCCTTGTCTTCCTCAGAGTCCGTTGTCAGGAGTTTGGGCAGTCCGGCCGCGTACTCCCGCAACAAGGCCTTAGTTTCAGCCGTCAGTGTCACCTTCAGTGCCCGCTCCAGTTGTCCCCGTGCCAATGCTGTCTCCCAACAGGTGCGCTGGCGGCAGAGGTAAGCCCCTCGTCCGCTGCGCTTGCCTGTCTCGTCCACTACCACCGTGCCCTCAGCCCCTGGTGAAGAAAGCCGCACAATACGCACTAACTCCCGCTTGGGCCGCACTGTGCGGCAAGCGACACAGGTGCGCTGTGGAATGTGCTTCCGACGATGAGGTCGCTTGCCCATACGGTCAATTACCTCCGGTTACCAATACTCCTCCCACTCTTCCTCTTCTTTCTTGTGCCGACGGCGGGCGATGAGTTCGCCCGTCTCCTCGTCGTAGATCAGTTGCCGACGACGACGGCGTCCCCGTTTGCGCCCCTTCTTGGGTTTGACTTCGATTTTCTCCTCTTCCTCTTCTTCCTCGACGGATAATTCTGGAATCTCCACCGCGACCGAGACTGCTTCGGTCACCACTTCTTCAGCCCCGGCTTCCTCAGCCGGCGCTTCCTCAACAACCTCTGGCGTCTCGATCTCCGGGGCGACCTCCACCGCTTCGGTCGGCACTTCAGGGGCTGGCTCAGTGGGCAGTACTGCCTCCGGCTCTGCTTCTATTTTAGCGACGGCTTCCTCCTCCGCAGGAGCGGCCTTCTCTTCCTCCTCGACCTCCGGCAAAGCCAACGCTTCGATGCACCGCTTGATCTCGGCCAGGCTCTTGGGGCCGATGCCATCCAGTTTTAGCAGTCCCTCGTCTCCCTCGGCCATGTGTTCCATCACGTCCCCAACGGTCGCCAACCCGGCTCGCTCCAGGTGGCCCAACACCCGGGCGCTGAGTCCTGTCTCGGTCAGCGGGATCCCGTGGGCCTGGGGAGGGATGCGGGCGAGGGCGGCCTCGATGGCCGCACGGCGCTTAGCCTCGGCGGCTTCAATCGCCACACGGCGGGCTGCCTCCTCTGCCACACGGCGGGCGCGTTCAGCGTTGCGGATCGAAGCATAGTAACCCCAAACCCCTTCTATCACCTGCCGCAGGGTGAGCAGTTCTTCACTGTTATAGGGCAGCCCCTCCTGTTCATGCCGCCGCAGGATGGTAGCAACGGTAGGGAGTAACTCTGCCACCGCGCCTAGCGCGGGTAGAACGTTGGGGTCTTCGTTCACCTGCCGCAAGGCCCAGGTGGCCGCCTCAGTGACGCTCTGAATATCAATGCGCCAGCCGGTCAATTTCGCCGCCAAGCGGGCGTTCTGTCCAGCCCGCCCGATGGCCAGCGAGAGTTGATCGTCGGGCACGACCACGTTGGCGGTCCTTCCCTCAACCAGGTCTTCCTCCAATTGCACGCTCAACACTTTGGCCGGGCTGAGGGCTTTAGCGATGAAGGTGGCTGCGTCGGGGCTCCACTCGATGATGTCAATCTTCTCTCCACCCAGTTCGTTAACAATGGACTGGATGCGCACGCCGCGCATGCCAACGCAGGCTCCCACCGGGTCTACCCCGGGCTGGCGGGCGGCTACAGCGACCTTGGAACGGGAACCCGCTTCGCGAGCGATAGCCTTGATCTCGACCGCGCCGTTGAAAATCTCGGGCACCTCCAGTTCCAGCAGACGGCGCAGCATGTTCTTGTGACTGCGCGAGACAATGATCTGTGGCCCACGGCCGGTCTTGCGGACTTCCAGCACATAAGCCCGCAGACGCTGGTGAAGGGTATAGCGCTCGCCGGGCACCTGCTGGCTACGCGGCAGGATTGCCTCGGTACCCTCAAGATACAACCTCACGGCCTGGGGCGTGATGCTCTGCACCGAGCCGTGGACGATCTCCCCTTCCTGTTGGACATAACGGGTGTACTGCGCTTCTCGCTCGGCTTCGCGGATACGTTGCAGAATGACTTGCTTGGCGGTCTGCGCCGCGATGCGACCAAAATCTTTGGGGGTGCTTTCGACCATCACCACATCCCCCACTTCGGCATTAGGTTGAATAGCACGCGCCTCCGCCAAGGTGATCTCTTGGTCGGGGTTGATGACCGTCTCTACCACTCGCTTCTCGACGAAAATGCGCACCTGTCCGGCCTGTAAATCAACCTTGGCTGTGATGTTCTGGGTTGTGCTGGCACCGACGTCACGGCGATAGGCGGACACCAGCGCCGTCTGTAGAGCCTCAAGTACAACTTCCCCTGGTAGACCGCGTTCGCTACAGATTTGATTGAATGCCAGTAAGAACTCCGACTTCATCACCTGTCTCCTGACCCTAATACAAAGAAAAGTGGGACTTGCCCACTTCTCCCACCACACCCATATGCCGAGCGAATTATAACATGGACACCTTGAACACGCAAGTAATCGCCTTCCCTCACGTAAAATGTTACCGAGATGGAAGCCATCACCGGTGACTTGATCGGGGAACCCGCATTAACTTGTCACTAAAGCGTGAGAGGTGTATGATAAAGGTCAGGGGGTGTAAAGTTTGGATTCCGGCTCGTCAGGGTTAGGAGGAGACTGTGGACAATCTGAAACGCGCTAAACGGGAGTGGGAAAAAACGACCGTCAAAAAAGTCACCGCTCGCTTCCCCGAACGGCAGGAACGGTTCGAGACCCTCTCCGGTATCCCCCTCGACCGGGTCTACACTCCCGCCGATGTAGAGGTGGACTACCTCAACGACCTGGGCTTCCCCGGTCAGTACCCCTTCACGCGAGGCGTGCAGCCCACGATGTATCGGGGTCGCCTGTGGACGATGCGCCAATACGCCGGCTACGCCACCGCCGAGGAGTCCAACGCCCGTTACAAGTACCTGCTGGAGCAGGGGCAGACCGGCCTCTCGGTCGCCTTCGACCTGCCCACGCAGATCGGCTACGACGCCGACGATCCGCTGGCCGAGGGGGAGGTGGGCAAGGTCGGCGTCTCCATCAGCAGCCTGGACGATATGCGCATCCTCTTCGACGGCATCCCCCTGGACAAAGTCAGCACCTCGATGACCATCAACGCGCCGGCGGCGGTGCTCCTGGCGATGTACATCGCCGTGGCGAAGGAGCAAGGGGTGGACCCGCGGCAACTGCGCGGCACGGTGCAGAACGACATCCTAAAAGAATACATTGCCCGCGGCACCTACATCTTCCCGCCCCGCCCCTCGATGCGGCTGGTGACCGATCTCTTCCGCTACTGCGCCACCGAGGTGCCGAAGTGGAACACCATCAGCATCAGCGGCTACCACATCCGCGAGGCCGGCTCCACCGCCGTCCAGGAGGTCGCCTTCACCCTGGCCAACGGCATCGCCTATGTGCAGGCGGCGATTGACGTGGGGCTGGACGTGGACACCTTCGCCCCGCGCCTCTCCTTCTTCTTCAACGCCCACAACGACTTCCTGGAGGAGATCGCCAAGTTCCGCGCCGCCCGCCGCCTGTGGGCGCGCATTATGCGCGAGCGGTTCGGCGCCCGGAACCCACGCAGTTGGAGACTGCGCTTCCACACGCAGACTGCCGGCTGCACCCTCACCGCCCAGCAGCCGGAAATCAACGTGGTGCGGGTGACGCTCCAGGCGCTGGCAGCGGTGCTGGGCGGCACCCAGTCCCTGCACACCAACTCCCGCGACGAGGCACTGTGGCTGCCCACCGAGGAGTCGGTCCGCATCGCCCTGCGCACCCAGCAGATCATCGCCCACGAGTCGGGCGTCGCCAACACGGTGGATCCCCTGGCCGGCTCCTACGTCATCGAGCACCTCACCAGTGAGATCGAGCGGCGGGCGCAGGAGTACATCGAGCGGATTGACGAGATGGGCGGGGCGCTCGCCGCCATCGAGCAGGGGTACGTCCAGCAGGAGATCGCCGATGCCGCCTACCGCTATCAGCAGGCGGTGGAACGCGGGGAGCGGATCGTGGTGGGGGTCAACGCCTATCAGATCGAGGAGGCGGCGGCGGACCTGAAGCGGTTGGTGGTGGATCCCGCCGTCGAGGAGCGGCAACGGAAGCGGCTGGCCGAGTTGCGGGCACGGCGGGATGGAGAACGGGCCTCGGCTCTCCTCGCCCGCATCGAGGCGGCCGCCCGCGCCCCCGACGAGCCGCTGATGCCCCTATTTATCGCCGCCGTCGAGGCCGATTGCACGCTGGGGGAAATCTGCTCCGTCCTGCGGCGGGTATGGGGGGAGTATCGGCCACGGGTGAGCGTGTGAGAGCAGATGAATGACCGGAGCGTCGTCTACGATGGCTCCTTCCTGGCGATTTTGCTCGTAGTAACGACTTCAGTCGTTCGAAGTGACACCCCCTATCCCGGAGGATAGAGGGGGTTTTTGTCGTGACGCTATGCGCCGCCAGAGGTGAGCATCGTCACTTGCTCCGATGGGCAACTTGTGCTACATTAATCTTACGGTATGTGTTTACCGGGTTGTGCTTGGTGCAACGGATAGGTAACGGATAAGCGGATGGGTGGATGCCACGGACCGGGGCGGCACGGCCTCTTCCCGAATGAACGATGATTGGGACTGCTTCACCGCCGAGTTATCCGTTTATCCGCTTTTCATCCGTTGCGCCTTGACCCCGGTCAACAATTATGTCCTGCGATAGGTAACAATCACACGGAGGGTGAACAATGTCAGAGGAGAGTGAAGTGCGCGTATGGGCAGAACCGCTAAAGGCCTTCTGCGTGCGCGTGTTCGAGAAGATGGGCGTCCCGGAGGAGGACGCTCGTATCACGGCCGACGTGTTGGTGACGGCCGACCTGCGGGGGATTGACTCCCACGGCGTGGCCCGCTTGCGGAGATACGTCAACGGCCTGCGGAGCGGGATGATGGTCGCCCGGCCCGAGGTGAAAGTGCTGGCGGAGACCCCGGCCACGGCGCTGATTGACGCCGGCGCCGGTCTGGGCCAGCCCCCCGCCTACCGGGCGATGAAGAAGGCCATTCAGAAGGCTTTGGACGTGGGAGCGGGGTTCGTCACGGTGCGCAACTCCAACCACTACGGCATCGCCGGATACTACGCCATGATGGCCCTGGAGCACGATTGCATCGGCATCTCGATGACCAACGCCGCCGTGCTGGTCGTGCCGACCTTCGGGCGGGACGCGATGCTGGGCACCAACCCCATCGCCGTAGCCGCCCCGGCAGGCCAGGAGCGCCCCTTCGTGCTCGATCTGGCCACCAGCACCGTGCCACGGGGCAAACTGGAGGTCTATCACAGGCTGGAGAAGCCCATCCCCCTGGGCTGGGCCACCGACGAGACCGGCATGCCGACGACCGACGCCGGGCGAGTGCTGGAGAACCTGAAGAAGCGGGCCGGCGGAGGGCTGCTGCCGTTGGGCGGGGCTGGAGAACTCCTGCGCGGGTACAAAGGGTATGGCCTGGCGCTCTGGGTGGACATTTTCTGCGCGGTTCTCTCCGGGGCGGCCTACGCCGACCTGGTCTACCCTAAGGACGAGCAGGGCAACCCACTTCCTTCGGCCATCGGCCACTTCTTCGGCGCGTGGCGGGTGGACGCATTCCGGCCCGTAGATGAATTCAAGGCCGCGATGGACGACCTGCAGCGGCGGCTGAAGAACGCCCCCAAAGCCGAGGGTCAGACTCGTATCTACATCCACGGCGAGAAGGAGTTCGAGGAGGCGGAGCGCCGCCTGCGCGAGGGCATCCCCCTCAACCCTAAAGTGGCGGCCGACCTGCGGGCAATTGCGGAGGAGGTGGGGGTGGAGTATGACTTAGAGTAGTTGCAGGTTACGGGGTTGCAGGTTGCAGGTTACAGG
>QMOC01000134.1 GCA_003648085.1 Chloroflexota bacterium | reverse complement strand
CTGCCCTTACCCACCTCGCTCCTGACCCAGATTTCGCCGCCGTGCAGTTCCACCAGGCTCTTGGTGATAACGAGCCCCAGCCCGGTGCCAGGCACACTGCGTACAGCCGGATTGTCGGCACGGAAGTACTTGGTGAATAGACGTTCCTGGTCTTCGGGCGTGATTCCTATGCCGGTATCGGTTATCGAACACAGTACGAACTCGTCTTGCTGTATAGCGCCCTTTCTTTCATCCCCTCCAATGGGCCATCTCTTCTTCCTATCCCCCCCGGTAGAAGGGCGCCACCGTTGAGCGCGAATTGTGATCTGTCCTCCCTCGGGTGTATATTTGCAGGCATTGCTCACCAGATTGGTCAGAATCTGCGCCAGCCGGTCTCGATCCGCCCTTACGAGCGGCAGGTCGGATGGGACGTCCACCTCTAACGTCTGATGCTTGGTTTCGATCTGCCTGTGGGTGGCTCGTAGTACTTCCTCAAGCACCTTCCTGATAGATATGCGCCTGAACTCTAATCGTATACGGCCACTCTCGATGCGCGAGACGTCCAGCAGGTCGCCGACCAACTTGCTCATCCGTTCTATGTTCGAGCGCACCGTGTCAAGGAAAGTGCGCTGCGTATCGGTCAGTTCGCCGGCCATCCCCTTGATCAACATGTCAGTGTAGCCTTTGATTGAGGTCATCGGCTGTTTGAGTTCGTGGGAAACGAAGGAGATGAACTCAGTCTTGGCTTCGTTGGCGCGGCGCACCTGCTCGAAAAGGCGGGCGTTCTCAATGGCGATGGCCGCGTGGTCGGCCAGGCGGATGACGAACTCTAACGCCTCCTGGTCAAGACGGCCTCTTTGGGAAGACTCCAGAGCAATGACGCCGACGATTTGCTCCTCCCGTCGGATGGGCACGGTCAATTGGGCGACCATCCCCGGCACTGTTGGGACGTAGTCAGGGTCGTTCTGCACATCCTCCACTAGGATGGGCTCGCCGATCCGCGCCGTCCGGCCGATGATTCCCCGTTCCAACGGCCATGGGGTTTCCACGCGGGTGGCGATCAGTTCCTCAGGATAGCCCTGGTTGACCAGGAAGTGTAGCCCGCGTTTTCCTTCCTCAGTCTCGACGACAACACCCAGAAGCCCAATGTCCGCTCCTGTCATCCGCAGCGCCCAATCCAGAGTGATCTCCATTACCTGCTGGTAGTTCAGTGTGGCGTTGAGTTCCCGATCAATGCGTTGCATCATTGAGAGTTCTTCTACCCGCGCAGCGAGAGCCTGATCGGTTTGGGTGAACAGCCGGGCATTTTCGATGGAAACGGCAGCGTTGGCCGCAAATGCCGCCAGCAGTCGCTCGTCGTCCTCGTCAAAGGGCACACCATCGCGCCGGTTGAGCAGTTCAATCACGCCAATGGTACGCCCCCGGCTGATCATTGGCACGGCGATGATGGACTGAGTAATGAACCTGGTGCGGTCATCGAGACCCCGGTACCACCGCCGGTCGGACTGGGCATCCCTGATGATAATGGGCCTGCCCTCCCGAGCCACCGTGCCTACGATACCGGTGCCAGGGGAAAGGCGTGTGCCCACCAGGTTGGCAGAGCCTGGGCCGGCGGTTACTTCGAAGACCAACTCATCGGTATCCTGGTCCACCAGCACCAGCGACCCGGCCTCGGCCTGGATGAGTTCAACCGCCTTCTCCATAATCAGGTTCAACACCGCCTGCAGATCCAAAGTTGAGGTGATGACGCTGCCGACCTCGTTGAGGGCAGCCAACTGTTGAGCACGTTCCTCCGTCTCCCGATAAAGGCGTGCCTTATCCAGAATCGCGGCGGCCTGGTCGGCGATGGCGGAGAAAATCTTCAATTGTTCGTCGGAATAGGTCACGGTGGGGTCGAAACTTGAGACGTTCATCACTCCGATGACCTGATCGCCGGCACTGAGCGGCACTCCCATCCAGGCTCGCCCGGGTCGGCCCCCGGGCGTGATCCCCCGGCGGAGGCATTCCTGGATGTAGTCATCCGTCACAATGGGCCGCCCTGTGCGGACAATTTCGCCGGTCAGGCCCATTTCCACCGGCCACTCGTCGTCTGGATACAGCCGCTCCCCATCTTTGATGTAAAAGGCGAAGGAGAGGGTTTCCTTCTCGGAGTTGTATAATGCGATGTAGAAGTTGTTCGTATCAAGCACGCGGCTGGTCTGAGCGTAGATCAACTCCATCAGGTCATCCACATCCATCGTGAAATTGACCGCCTGCCCGACCAAACGTAGCACGTCTACCTCTGTTATTCGCCGCTCCAGGTCGCCGACCAGACGTGCTTTTTCCAGGGCTACTGCCGCGTGGGAGCCCAATGCCTCCAGGGTGACCAAGTCGTCCGAGGAGAAAGGCGCACCGCTGCGCTTGGGTCCTAACGTCAGCCAACCGTGGCCTGGCACCGGGATGAAGAGGGCAGGGCGCAGAGCATCCAACGGTTCGTGCTCGACCGCCAGGTGAGAAGGCAGGGGACGGTCTCTGTATAGGTAAATGCTTTTGCGCCGCTTGAGCATTTGGTGGGCCAATGGCCCCTCCTGGGTGAAGGCCACAGGTGGGAAGGGGCTACTCCCGATAACGTGAGGCACATAGCGCGCACGACGTGAATCGTACAGGAATAGCGCCGCAAATTGCGGGTGCCAGGCTGCTTCCAGCGTCTCATCCAGAATGCTCAAGACCGATGGTAGGTCCATCGTCTCAGTCAGCCGGTTGACGAAGCGGCGCACAATCTGACGGTGGTCAACCGCTTCGCGCAGGAAAACTCGATCCACCACGCGCCTCAAGCGCGTCCATACCGTGTTCAGTAGCAGCGCCAGCAAGAGGATGAAGACGCCGAGGACGAAGGGATGGCCGGCTTGCAGCGTCACGCCGAACACGCGGCCGATCAGGAAGAGTAAGAGGAAATAGATCCCAACCCCCACGGCGCTCAGCAGCGCATAGGCGATACTCCGACTGATCACCAGGTTGATGTCGAACAGGCGATAACGGAGGAGGGCGTAAGCGATAGACAGGGGAAAGAAGATCAGCCAGGGCAGAATGAGCACTGGGGGGAAAGCCCCCCCGGTGTAACGGGTGATGATGAACCATGCTGCGGCTGGACCGAAGGCCAGTAGACTTCCCCATAGGATGATACGCGCCTGGGCCTGCACGATGGGCGACCGGGAACGACGATGCCGATAGATCATCATCGCCAGAACGGCGGCAATGCCGGCACTTCCAAAGACAAAGGCGGCAAACCAGGTGTCGAAGTAGGCCGTGGGCGCTTCGAAGTTCAGGATAGTGAGTTGATTGACAACGGCAATGACCAGACCCGGCACGTAGGCCAGGTAATAGAGGAAAGAGACGCGCTCAAGAAATCGTATCCGCTGGGGGAACACCAGGGCCATGTGAATAGCAACACTGCCGACCAGAGAGAGGGCGGTGATCCACACGCGCGGGAGCAGATGAGTGGTGTAGACGTCAAACAGCAAACCCAGGCTCAGCGCGAGCATAGCACACAGCATCGCGAACACTTGCCCGGTCGACTCGTGCCGTCGCGCCAGAAAGACCCAGGTGCCGATTCCCAGATAGATCAGCCCCAGGGCGTAGGGCAGGGCGAAGAACCTGATCAGCCCCTCGATGGGGAAAGGCTCCAGGCGCACGCGGACATCGCGTAGTGTGCCGTCCTCGCCCTGTGCCGTCAGCGTGACCACGTCACCGGGTTCGTACCGTGTCAGTTCGCGCATGAGCGCTCCAGTGCTTTCCAGTGGCCGACCGTCAAGCGCGACCAGGTGATCGGGGAAGCGCAGGCCGGCAGCATAGCCGGGCCAAGCGGGGTTACCCAGGTCATTGACGATAAGGGTTGGCTCAGTGAACAGGCCGGGGAAAGGGACTTGCGTCGTGCGCCAGGCCAGGAAACCGGCCAGAGCCAGCAGCAGCACTGTCACGATGAGTGCCACCGTGACAGGCCACACCTGTGGGCCTGTCCTGTTCTGGGAGTGTCGAGGGGGTTGAAGATTGTTCGCGTCTCCCATGCCGCTCACCTCACGCGATATCCGAGCGCGCACGTCAATATTATTTGGGTGTGGCTAAAATCAGTGGGACGTCCGGCTTCAGCCGGAAAATCCCCGCTGAAGCGGGGCCTCCGGCCTTTTCTCCCCACGAATTTTAGCCAGACTCACATTATTTTAGCATAAGGGGAAAAAACTTGCCAATTGAGGGCAGCCCCGCTCATACGAGCGGGGCCGCTTGTTTCGCACCGGAGGCTCATTACATCCGCAGGTAGACCTTCCACTCAGCCGGCACCTCCCCAGAGACGACCAGGTAGTTGACGCGAGGCGTCTTGGGCTCCCACCGGAGACGCATCCCCGCCTCGTGGGGCGTGCGGTTCCCCTTGCGCCCGTTGCACCAGCGGCAGGCGCAGGCCGTGTTGCCCCAGGTGCTGCTCCCGCCCCGGCTACGGGGGATGAGGTGATCTACGCTGAAGTCGGCGCGGGTGAGGATCCGGCCATGGCGCCGCTCCCCGACACGGACGCCGCAGTACACGCAGGTGTAGTCGTCGCGGGCCAAAACGCCACGGCGGCTCCACGTAGCCCCGCGCTGGGGGACGTTGACGTAGTAGCGCAGCCGTAGCACGGAGGGCACCTCGAAAACCGTGCTGGGCGTGCGCAGCCGGGCCGCGACGCCTTCGACGCCCTCGGCAACCCCTCGCATCAGCAGGCTGACTGCCCGCCGGGTCGAGATGACCCGCAGGGGTTCGTATGTAGCATTGAGTAATAAAACGCCCGCTGTCATAATCTTTCTCCTCCACGATGCTCCCCCGGCGGGACTTAAACCCGCGCCCGCGCACCTGGACGGTGGGGGAGCGAAGCCCCGGGGCGGGTTCGAACCGCCACACTGCCGCTTACAAGACGGCTGCTCTACCATTTGAGCCACCGGGGCCCTGCAACGATCACTGAGCCAACACCTGATGTCCGTTACTCTACCTCGCAAGTGACTACTCAGCCGACCTCAGATGAGCCATTGAAGCGCATCCTTTGGGACGCAGACGAACGCCGACAAACGCTGATGTTTGAATTTGATCTGCGAGAGTCCGCGTTAATCTGCGTCCGATCTCGAATCTGGCGGGGCGGCTGAGTAGTCACCCTCGCAACGAGATGAAGGTGCGGGGATTGGTAGAGTGCAATAAAAAAGCGCGAGGTCTTGGGTAAGACCCCGCGCTCCTCGCCAATCAGGGAAGTCACGTACCCCCGCACACCTCCTCCTCTGGAGAGGATTCGGGCTCGTAACCCGAAACCGACCATGCCGCCGCCGCAAACTCGGCGGCGCTTGCAGTATGGTGCTGATAAGGTGCTGTCAATTCTGAGAATGCCCGATCTGCAATGCAGGCCCTGACGGTCCCACCCACCGCACGCGACTGCGCCTTGGCCTGCTGGCAGGGCCAGTTTACCGTCCCGCTCGGCAGATACACTGCCGACGTCCGCCTGGGCAGATGGCAAGGCATACACCTACCGGTCACCCGTGCATCGCCCAAGGTGGAACAGGCACCGGTGAGGACCAACGAGCCTTGTATATGATTACTCAGATGACCCAAGTATGCGTTCATTGCATTTAAATTATACCGCATTTCGTATCGGTGTCAAGGAAAGCGACGATTTTCTCAACTTCCAGCCAAGAGAGTCCTTCCCAGCCGAAACGCTCCCAGTCCACGTACCCATGTTC
The DNA here is from genome assembly GCA_003648085.1 of Chloroflexota bacterium. Taxonomy (GTDB): domain Bacteria; phylum Chloroflexota; class Anaerolineae; order B4-G1; family B4-G1; genus B30-G15. The sequence continues at coordinate 1,432 of QMOC01000134.1, read as the reverse complement.
GTCGAACTCGATCCCCTCAGCCTCTAGCAACGCCCGCTGGAGGTCGGCACTATGCTCCCGGCAACTGGTGGAGATGCGGCCCTGGCTGTTGATCACGCGGTGCCACGGGACGTCGGAGCCATCCGGCAGGCTGTGCAATGCCCAACCGACGGTGCGGGCTGCGCGCGGGTGGCCCAGCATACGGGCGATCGCCCCATAAGAGGTAACCTTGCCAGGCGGCACCTGCCGCACCAGTTGATAAACTCGTTCGAAGAAGCCGGACATCCTACAGCATTTCCAGGAACGCCGCCACACGCTCCCGTACTGCCCCCTCGTTATAGAGGCGCGCATCACACTGGTCGGCCTCCAGGATGAGGACGGGGAGCCCCAGTTCGTCCCGCAGCGTGTCTCGCATATCGTTCTGAGCGATGGAGAAGGGCTTGCAGGAGCGGTTGGCGTGCATCACCACCCCGTCCACCTCGAAGCGCCGGGCCAGGTCGGAGATGATGCGCAACCGCGTGGACAGGTCCACGTTGATGAACACGCCGGTGTAGGCACGTGCCAGGCCGACGAAGGGCTCCTCCAAGTCAAGTTCGACAGTCCAGGCGTTGGTGTAGGTATCGGCGACGAAGCAGGCGCCCGCGTCCATAAAGGGACGGAAGAAGCGGTAGAGGCGATACCAGATGGCGATGTTGTCCCAGAGAAGACGGCAGCGCTCGCCGGGCACCGCGCCGATGGAGTGGGCGACGCGCTCCTCCAGTTCGGCCCTGAGGCGACGGTAGCAGTCCACCGCCCGGCGTGTGCCGCGCAGCGCGACGATGGGGGCCATCGCGACGAAGAGATCGGGGGCGTTGATGGGGGAGGGCCGATACTGGCCGAACTCCAGAATCTCCTGCCACAGCGCGACCGCCTCGCGGGAGAGGGCCAGCACGGAGCGGAATTTGTCGGGCTTCAGGCGACGGCCTGTGTGCGCCTCCAGCCAGGCGACGAACTCCTGCAACTGATCGGCGACGTAGGTGATGATGTGGGGCTCGGCCGGGGTGGTGCGCTGGAAGGGCACGTCGAGGACGAAGAGGGGCGCGTCGTAGAGCGCGGCCAGTGCCTCGTACCACTTGAGGACGGTGCCGCAGATGTTGTTGCAGCAGACCAGCAGGTCGGGGCGGGGCATCCCACCCAGCGGTGCCTCCCTGGGACGCAGCACTGCCCCGACGTGGCTGCGGGCGTAGGAGCAGAGGTCGGCCGGGTAGCCCTGCGCCTCGGCCACACGGGCTAGGCCAACGGCGGCCCCGCGCGCACCGCACAGCGCGGTGTAGTTCTCCGGGTAGAGCGTCAAGATGCCCATTGCCTCCAGGATCTCGACCGGTGCACCGCTGGTGACGTAGGCCAGCGGTTTGAGCCGCGCCAGTGCCTTGCGCTGCACGTAGTAGCGTGTCATCACGCTGTTGATCTCTTT
>QMOC01000133.1 GCA_003648085.1 Chloroflexota bacterium | reverse complement strand
CCCAGTAACCTGCTCTGGCCCGAGATGCAGTGCCTATTGGCAGTGCAGTCATTCATCCCTGCCATCGCCCGGCTCCACGTCATGTGATCTCACAACCTACAGCACAACCCATAGATAGAGTATACTACGATAGAGGAACCTATGATGGAGGGAATCGTAATGGCTGAAGAAGCGGTTCTCTGGCGAGCCGATCAGTTTCCCGTCCTTTACGAACATGGCCAACCCAAAGCGGTTGTGGTAGACTTGGAGACGTTCAGGCGACTGGAATTGATCCTAGATAATCTACTCAACCGCGAGCCGGAGCCCGAAGACACGCTCATCGCCGAGTCGACTGAGTTGAAACAGCTGATCGCCCAGGTACGGGCCATGGCAACGCCGATGCCGGACTGGAAACAAGTCATCAATGAGTTATAGCGTCTACCTGCCGGACTCCTTCAAGCGCAGCCTCAAGCGGTTGACACGGCGCTTCCCCCGCGTCCGGCAAGACGTCAGCGCAGCTATTGAGGAGATCCTCCGTGTTCCTAGTCTAGGTATCGTTATTCCTGGCAGTGGGGGTGTGCGCAAACTGCGTGTTCGCAGCACCGACCTCGAGCGTGGCAAGAGCGGAGGGTTCCGGTTGCTCTACATCGTGCTACCCGACCGTGAACTGATTTGCCCGCTGCTCATCTACGCCAAATCCGACTGGGAGGACGTCACCCGTCGTGAACTACGTGCGTTGCTGGCCGACCTGAAGCGGGAACTCGCCTTGATGGCCTGACGTCCCCCATTCTTCTGCGCGTCCTCACGCCGGAGGAGCGGGGGATGCTCGCGACGCTGGTGCCGGCGCCGTTGCGCAAGAGGACGTTGATCTAATTGGGGCCTCCGCTGAGTTCTGCACCACAAGCCAGGGTCAGAAAGAACCAGGGCCACCGGATGCGCCGGTGGCCCTGATGGCTTTTACGCGCCCCAGGTTAGAAATTTCGCATCACGAGAGGCAGGTAGATTTTCTCCTCCGAGATGGTCATCGTCACCGGGACGTTGATGCTGCTGTTGACCGTGTCGTCGGTGTTGATGGTCAGCGTGCCGGTGTAGGTGCCGAGCGTCATCGTGGGGAAGGCGGTGAAGGTGATCTCTATCGGGAAGGTGCTGTCGGCGTCCACCGTGCCGCTGATGGGGTCTTCGGAAAGCCAGGGAATACCGCTGGGGCCGGCCTCGCCGGTCAGCAGGATGTCGTCCAGACCGAAACTGTTGCCGTCAATGCCAACGTACTGCCATGCCAGTTTGATCGTCTGGCCCCCGTAGGCCGATAGATCCACGGTCACCAGCCGATATTCGAAGGTCTCCCAGGTCTCGTCGTTGCACATATCCCACACAGTGGCGATGGGCGTGCCATCGGTGTCGGTCACGTGCAGGAGCATGTTGGCTCCACTGCCACCGTCGGGACACCAGAGAGTGTCACTCTCGGCCCAGAACCCAAGGGAGGCATTAGAGATGCCTGTCAGGTCAATGTCGGGCGTCAGCAACCACTCATCCGAGGCAATGGGGGTGTCATAGTTCACCCAGGCGGCGTAGGCTCCAGAGTGGACGAAATCGGGATAGGTCGCTGCATCCACGATAGTCCAATTTTGGGTGGGATGAGTATTGATCACCGACCAGCCGCCCGGCGGGGGCATGATACCATCCTCAAAGCCCTCGTCGAGCAAGACATCGGTTGGATTCGCGATATGTATCGAGACGCTGCGTTGTTGACCGACAGGTGTTCCTGGTGTCTCCTGAAGCCGGAAATCCGAAGCGCCCGCCCCGGCGTTGACCAGCGTGAGCGTTTGCGTCCCCACCCTGCCCAACGACAGGGTTGCCTCCAGGTCAAGCGGCGCGATGCTGATGCAGGGCTCGATGGAGCGCAGGTAGGCGTCGTGGGTGGTCGTCGTCTGAGCGGTGATGTCTATGACGATGGGGGTGCCCGCGACGTGTCCATCGGCGGAGACGGTCACCGTGTAGGTGCCGGCCTCAAGCCAGTAGCCGTAAGTGCCATCGGCGCCAGTCGTCACACTCACCGCGCCGCCGTTCTCGATCACCACCTCGGCCCCCTCCAGCGTGGCAGTGTTGACGTCGCAGTAGCCCAGGCTGTAGACGGTGCCGGCCAGTTTGCCCCACGTGTCCGGAGGTGGCACCGTCATCGTCAGCGGTTTGTTGGTCACCTCGTAAGGCGTGTCGTTGCTGATCCGCAGTTGAGCGTGATACTCGCCCGGCTGATTGACCTCGGGCACACCGGCGTCGAAGGTGAGGTTAATGACCTGCTCGCCCGGCGATGGAATAGTCCCGGAGATCGGGTCTGCGCTCAACCAGGGCACGAGATCAACCTCAAGTGTGGAGCCACTGCCGCGCACCATCCAGTTGCCGGGGATGCCAAAGTCGTCAATGATACCCCAGGCGGCGTCGGGCGGCAGAATGGCCGGATCGGGCGCCGGCTCGACTGTCCACCAGCCCACCCACGAACGGTACTGGCTGGCGGTCTCGTCTATCGCAGCCGGATAGTCCAGCAACCCACCCCCCGTGCCCGGCTGGTAGCGGTTGATGACGCCGATCAGCACATCGCCCGGCCCGTACAGAGGCAGCGGCGCTGGCAGGATGTAATCGTTCCAGGTGACCATGTCGGCGGCCTGGACCGTCTCGTGGTAGGTGGCCAGCAATGTGGCGTTGCTGGGGTCCCCATCGCCGTCGGTGTCTTCGTAAACGAGCAGATCCACGGCATCGCCCACGTTGACTCCCTCGTCGCCGAAGATCACCGAGATCTGCTCCAACTGGAAGGGGAAGTCGGCCGGATCGGGCGTGAAGCGGTTGAGCCAGATGAACTGGACGCCGTCAACCCCGTCGTTGACGCCGATGTTACCTTCGGCGCTGCCATCGTCCAGAACCAGGCTCACCGGACCCTGAGGCGCCCACGGAGCGGCACGTTTGCTCGCCACGGTCAGTGAGTTGTCCAGGGACAGTTCGACGCGCCGGGACAATCTTGAGGACGTGTTCTCCCCTCCGGATGCCGGCCGCGAGGGCACGGTTTCGCCCGGCACCTCGACCAACTGGAACGTGACCGGCAGCCCACCGGTGTTGGCCAGCGTGAAGGGCAGGGTCGTGCTTATGCCCATCTGCAAGGTGACGTCGTAACTGTCGGGGGTGTAGGACAACTGGCCCGCAGACAGGACGAAGTCGTGCTTCACCGTATCGCTCAGGACGACGGTGACAGTGTCCACGTCTGGCCCGTAATGGCTCATCGTGGCGGTGAAGGTGTGGGAGCCGGCCGGCGAGAAGAGGGTGTAGAACCCATCGTCCACGTCCGGGTCGTCGGGCGTCTCTTCCGTGGTCGCCTGGTAACCGCCATCGTTGATGACGCTGGCGCCGGTCAGGCCAGTGCCGGTGTTCTCGTCGTAGACGTTGCCCACCACCAGGCCGCCGGACATCAGGTCGCAGGAGGCCGGCGACACGACCACGTCATCAATCCACCAGGTATCGGCCCAGTCACCCTCGTAGCGGAAGGCCAGTTGAATGGGCGTATCGGCGTAGGCGCTCAGGTCAACCGTCCGCTTCTGCCAGGTATCTCCCTCAGGGTTGTCGAACTCGGCGATCTCCGTGTAGTTCGTGGGCGGATTGTCACAGTCGCTGGTGCAGACCAACAGGCTGTGTTTGTAATAGTAACTAGCCCACTCGACGTACTCCCAGAAACTGAGTTCCGATCCGGCGGTCGGCGTGAACACGGGTGTCACCAGCCACCCGTCTTCCATATAATCCAGCGGGCCATAGTCGTGCACCGCTGCCGCGTCGCCGTAGTGCGCGTTCGCACCTTGTGCCCACTCCTCATTCCCGCCGTCCACGTTGTAACTGGCCCAACCGTCCGGCGGGAAGGTGTCGCCTTCAAAGCCCTCGTGGAGGACAGCAGAGAGCATGTAACCGGGCGCTAGGCAGGCCTCCGGGTCGGCGGTCAGGGCGAAGTTCTCGGTAGTATCCGCCGTCAGCGGGCCAACCACGCGCCGCATCGTCTCGTAGCCGTCCACCCACGCCGCCACCTCAAAGAAGTAGGGAAAGGCCTCGGGCAGGGTGATGCTGTAGTAGCCGGTCGCCGGATCGTTCCAGATGGTGTTGTCCTCGACGGTGATACTGGCGTAGAGCGGCCAGCCGGTGGAGGCATCGGTGACGGTACCGGACACCACGTACATCTGCGCTTTGGGCAGGTAAAAGTCCTGGCGTACCGTGTCGCTCAGGACAATGATGGGTGTGGCTACGTCGGCGCCATAGCCGCGCAGCGTGGCCGTGAAGGTGTGGGAGCCGGCCGGCGAGAAGATGGTGTAGAAGGCGTCGTCCACGTTCGGGTCCAGCGGGGTCTCCATTGCCGTGGCCGTTTCGCCGAGGTCACTGGTGATGGTCGCGCCGACGAGAGCCTCCGTGGGCATCGTCTCACTGTAGACATTACCCACCAGCAGACCTCCGGCGGTCGGTTCGCATCCGACGGTGATCTCCACGTCATCTATGTAGTAGCCCTCAAAGTTAACACCGGTATCGCTGGTCAGCCGCCAACGGAGTTGGACATTCCCTCCAGCGGCAGCCGAGATGTCGTAACTCATCGGGGTCCAGTCTCTCTGTCGGCCATCGCCGCGCCACATCTCTGTCCAGGGACCGCCGTTGATGCTGACTTCGGCGTAGGCGTAGTCGAAGCCTCTCTCGGTGCTCCAGGCCTGCCACCAGCGGGCGGTCAGAATGGTTCCGGCGGGGTAGGCCGAGAGGTCAATGACGGGCGAGGTCAGGGTATAGTCACCGTTGTCGTTGTAGTGGCCGTCTAGGTCGGTGCCCCAGCACTTGTCGCCCGAGGCGCAGCCGTAGGGCCAAACCGTAGGCGTCCCCCATTCCCAGTCATCTCCGGCACCGGTATGGGTGTAACCGCCGTCATTGGCTTCGAAGTCCTCCGAGTACTCCACAACGGTCGGTCCGTAGCCAGGTGCCACGCAGACGCCCAGGTTGGCAGTCAGGGCGAAGTTCTCGGTGGCATCCGCCGTCAGCAGTCCGAGAGGACGGACTTCGGCGTTGTAGCCATCCACCCAGGCCGACACAGTCAAGGTGTGGGGGATGCCGCTGGCCAGGGTGACGCTGTAGTAGCCGCTGACCGGGTCGCTCCAGATCGGACTGTACGGGTAGCCCTCGATGTCTATGCGGGCGTAGAGCGGCCAGCCGGTAGTATCGTCGGTCACGGTGCCGGACACCACGTAACTGGGCACCGGCGTCAGTTGGATGTCCTGCGTCGTCGTCGCGTTCTCGGTGATGAGTACGCCGGTGACCGTTCCGGGCTGGAAACCATACGCCTCAGCCGTCACGGTGTAGGTGCCGGTCGGGAGGGCCGCAAAGCCATAACTGCCATCCGCCTTACTGTAGGTCACGTAGGACGGGTTCGTCTCGGCCGTCACCTTGGCACCACCGATGGGGGGATTGCCAGCGGCAGTGGATTCGACTGTGCCCAGCAGCCGGCCCGTCGCGGCCATACAACTGGGGAAGCGGAAGGAGGCGATGCGGGTCTGCCAGTTCGCATAGCCAGTGGTCTCGATGTACTCCTGGGTGTACCAGAAGGTGCAGTCGTCCACCGGATCAACACTCATGGCGCTATAGTCGCCCCAGCGGCCAAAGGGAGATGTCTGCGAGCCGCTGCCGTTGATGATTGTCCCCTCACCCTGCGTCATAACTCCCAGGGGGTCGCCGGCCAGTCGGCCGGTGTAGCGGATGGAGGGGTACATAGTCTCGCTGGCGATGCTATAGCCCAGGGCAATGTTGCCGACCTTGTCCATCGCGATGCTGCCCATCCAGCGGTGGTACTCGTCGGGGGCGAAGGTACCCTGTTGGTAGATGTAGGCGTCCGCGCCGGGGTCGCGGATTTCGTACCAGCGGATGCCGGCGTGGTCTCCTCCCACATCCACAGTGTGGTTGGCCACCAACACGTCATGGGTGCCGAAGTTGCGGTACCACAGGTGCATCATCAGGCGGTCCGAGATGGCATCTAGCCCCTGCTCCGTGTCGGGCTGCGGGATGCAATCGCGAGAGCCGCCGCACATATCCGGGTCGAAGGGAGCGACGATCAGATTCTTGACCAGGGCGAAGGTCGAGTTGGCCGGGTTGTCCCAGTCGGTGTGGAACTCGAAGATGTGGAAGACGTCATCCGTGCCATACCAGTCTATATCTACAGAGGCGAAGTAGTTGGGAGTACCGGCTGGGGGCGGTGTAGTGCCCAGCAAGTTGCTGGGCAAAAGTCCCCAGAAGCCGTAAGGTGACATATCAAAGTACTGAAAGGTCGCCGGTTGGCCGTTGAGCATCTTGTCCCGTTCGAAGACCCACACACCAGCCCCGGAATCGTCGTCGGGGTTATCGGCGAACTGGTTGGCCGACATGTAGTACCCATCCGGCCAGACCCCCAGTTTAGGATAGTCATTCATCTTGTTGGGGGAGACCAGGAAGGTGTAGGGATACCAATCGTTGGGATTATCCGTGGGCTCAGGTCCTTTGGAGACGGCGATGCACTGGTAGTAAGGGCCGGTAGGATAATTGGGCAGTCCGAACTGGGTCAGGAGCCAGCGGTCGGCCAGTTGGTCATAGAGCACGACCACATCGCCGTCGTTGGTCTCGTGGCATACGTCCCCCGGCGGCCACAGGTCGCTGGGGTGAAAGGGGCCGTACAACAGGTTGCCATTCTTGTCGTAGATGGCCGTGGAGAGATTGACCATCTGCACGTAGTGGTTGGGCCCCACCTGACCGTTGGTGTCGGGCGGGTGGACGCTGTCCACGTTATTGACGCCCTCAAAGTTCTGAATGGTGGGTGGCATCTCGTCCGGCCCCAGTGCCCGCTGCACTACGGGGTCTGTGGTCTCGGAAGTAGTTGACCTGGGCTTCCCCAGGGTTGTGCGGCCCAATGTCTGCCGGGGCGTTCCAGTATATCTCTCCACCCTGGGTGCTGAGGGCAGGCCCCTTGTATTCGCCGGGGAGGCGGGCTTGCTCACATAGGGGTTTGTGAGCACCAGTTCCGGCTCCGGCGGTTCGGCCTCCGGTGTGCTCGCTTGCGTGATGGCATCGTCATTGGCATCAACGAGGTCAACGATATTAGCCGGCACCGCTTCACGGACGGCTGGAGCCCGATTGGGTTG
>QMOC01000132.1 GCA_003648085.1 Chloroflexota bacterium | reverse complement strand
GATGCGGTCGTGGTCATCGTAGGCGTAGGTGATCTCCCGGCCCAGCGCGTCGGTGACGGTGGTCAGGCGGCCTTGGGCGTCGTAGGCGAAGGTGAGGTTGTTGCCGTTGCGATCGGTCAGGGAGCGCAGCCGGCCGGGCGCGGTGGCGTGGTTCAGGGGGTGATAGCCCTCGGCGTAGCCGCTGCGGTCGGTGATAGTGATGCCGGCCGTGGTGCTGACGATGGCGGTGTAACGTCCGGCGGGCGACGTGTATGCTGTGCCGTCGAAGGTGTAAAGCGGCCCCCGGCCCCATAGGGCGGACTTCGCAACCGTTGTCCGCGAATTCATTCGCCAGACCTCGCGAAGCGGCCCACCCCGCCGCCCTTCCACGGCGGCGGCGCGGCCCGCACCACGCCCGCCCGCCGGTGAACCGGCGGGCTCAGATAGCAAAGCCCTACGGACTTGTGGGAGGCACCCAGCCCCGAAGGGGCTTCGTTACCTGAGCCGGAGGACTTTAGCCTCCGGCTCAGGTAACGAAGCCCCGCCGCCGATGGGTGGACACATCCTCCAAACTGAAACGCCACGCGGCGGGATGCCCAGGCGCTGGTGGCCGTTCCCGCCATATCCGAAGCAGATAAACCTGGTAGTAGGTTTCTTCGATAGCTGCCGCCTCCATAGACATTCGCTTTCGGATTCCGGTAAGGTGTGTTATTATTATACCCACCAAGCGTTGAAAAACCGTTGAAAACCCCGCTGCCTATCCGTAAGCCCTGCCAATCCGTAAATCCTGCCAATCCGTGTTCTTAAATGTGAGGAGATGAGCGGTGATTATGGAGAACACAGTTTTCGATTTTGAGGGTCTAGCCAGTAGTCCACCTACCCCCACCGATTCCCATCCCCCCCCTCGGCCGTGGCTGTGCCTGCGCCTCCTGGGTGGATGCGAGTTCCTGACCCCCGAAGGCCCCGTGCGCCTGGAGACCGCCAAGACCGCCGCCCTACTGGTCTACCTGGTGATGCGCCCTGGCCCGCACCGGCGTCACACCCTGATGGGCCTGCTGTGGGGTGACCTCCCCGAATCCAAAGCCCGCCGCAACCTGCGCCGCGCCCTCTGGGACCTGCGGCGCAAACTCTCCTGCCCCCAGCCTCCTCCCTTCATCCTCGCCACCCGCCAGACGGTGGAATTCAATCGGGCAAGCGATTACTGGCTGGACGTGGAGGAGTTCGAAAGGCTGGCCGGTCGGGAACAGAAAGAATCGGAGGCGTTGGAACAGGCGGTGGAACTGTATCGAGGCGGGTTCCTCGAAGGATTTTACGTTAGCGACGCCCCCGCCTTCGAGGAATGGATGCTGATGGAAAAAGAGCGATTGCAAACGCTTATGCTGCTGACGCTCCAGCGGCTGGTGGCCTGGTACACGATTAAAGGCGAATACGAGGCCGGCATCCTTCACGCCCGGCGTCTGTTGGCACTGGACCCCTGGCGGGAGGAAACGCACCGCGAGTTAATGCGCCTCCTGGCCGCCACCGGACAGCGCAGCGCCGCCCTGGCCCAATACTACCAATGCCGCCACATGCTGCACACCGCCTTCGGAAGCCCCCCCGATCAGCAGACCGAACTCCTGTACCATCGCATAATCCAGGAATGCCGGGGAGTGATGCCCACCGAACTCCTCGCCCTCTCCTACCCCGCCGAACACACCCCTCAACCGCCCACCCCGCCCCCGGAGTGGCAAGGAGCCTCGCTCTTCGCTCTGCGCTCCCAACTGCTGACCTGGCTGACGACAGCAGCGGAGTGGTCCTGGCGCGAGTACGCCCACGATGATACGCTCAGTTTCCTGAGCGCCGCGCTGAACCTGGTTCAGCCCGATGATTTCGAACGGCGCTGGACGCTCCTCAGCACCCGCGAGCGAGTCCACCACTTCACCGCCGACCGCGCCGCTCAAGCCCGTGACCTGGACGCGCTTGAAGCCCTGGCACCCCATCTCAAGGATGCTTCCTACCTCATCTCCCTCCGCGTGCGACAGATACAATACGCCTGCCGCATCGGAGAATACACCCAAGCCCTGGCGTGGGGAAAACAGGCGTTGGAACAGGCAGGCCAACTCAATGCCCCCAACCTGCTGGCCCACATTCACGAGGTGATGGGAGAGACTTATTGGAACCTGGGAGACTATGCGACAGCGCGAGACCACGTGGAGCAGGCCCTGCACCACTACCTGGCGGAGGGAAACAGAGAGGGAGAAGTGCGTGCCCGCAACGGGCTGGGAAACATCTGGCGGCGCCTGGGGCAAACGGAAAAGGCGCGTGAGGAATGGGAACGTGCCATGCAACTCTACCGAGACCAGGACAACGAATGGGGCGTGGGAATGATGCTGAACAACCTGGGCGCACTGGCCATAGACAGTGAGGACTATGACACCGCCCTGGATCACCACCACCAGGCGTTAGCGATAAGACGCCGCCTTGGGGACCGGCGCGGTGAGAGCAGCAGCCTCAATAACCTGGCCATGACCTACTACCTGATGGGCGATTACGAAGCAGCCCATAAACACGTCACCGCCGCCATCGCCCTGGCGCGGGAGATCGGCGAGCGCAGTTGGCTGGTCAGTTTCCTGGAGACGGCGACGCGGATCGAACTGGCCCGCCGGAACTACGAGGGGGCGAGCCGCCTCTGCGATGAAGGGTTGGCCCTGAGCGAGGAGGCCGGCGACCGGCACAATGCCGCCTTCTACCACCACAGCGCGGGGGAGATCGCCCTGGCCCTGGGGGAGGCCGCGAAAGCGGCCACCTCCTTCGACCGCGCCTGCCTCCTCCGCCGCCAATTGAACGAGCGAGTCAATCTGAGCGCGAGTCTGGCGGGACGCGCTATGGCTCACCTGGCCCTGAACGACACCGCCGCTGCTCTGACCGACGCACGGGAGGCGGTCGCTCTGTTGGAGCAGACGGGCCACGCGGGGGAGTACGCCGAGCAAGAGGTGCGGCGGCGCGTCTATCTAGTCGAAAGAGTATGCGGTGACAGGGAAGGATACCTCCCCCCCGATGATGGCCTCTCGCCTCGCCCCGGTGGAGTCGTCAAAGCGAGTCCACAAATTCAGGTGAGCCTCTCCTGACGGTGCCCACCGGGGCGTGAAGTGCCCCAAGCAACCACCGTTAGCCGTCGGCCTAGCGGCGGCGTTTCCTTTTCCGCTTATGTCTACGCCGGCCGGTGGCGGTAGCACGGCGGGCTGGCGGCTCCGGCGGGTGAACCCATTCACCGCTTTCGTCCTGCACCAACGGTTGACCGCAGTCGGGACAGAGCGGCTCACCCCAGGCGTTATACTTCAGGCGCAGGGGCTCGCCGAATTCGTCGTAGATCAGACGTGGATTATACGGTGCCGGCGTCCTGAGGCGGGATGATTCCTCCACAGGCAACGGTGGCGCTGGAGCGCCCAATCGTCCCAAAGCCCAATGGGCGTAACTCAGGTCCAGCGCATCGGCGGCCCGGTCCTTGAGAGCGGCCTGGAGGAGAGGGATGGCGCGGCGGTCGCGCAGGTCGCCGAAGGCCAGTGCCACCATGCGCCGGTTCTGGGACCAATCGGCGGCCTCCCACACCTGACGCAGGAAGGTGAAGGAATCGGGGCTCCGCTGGCCGATGCGACCCAGCACCTCGGCCAGCGAGGTCTTGGTCTCGATGTCGCGTCCATAGCGGAAGTAGGCTTGCACGGCCGGGAGGACCGGGCGGCCGATGGTCATCAGGCTGAACAGTGCAGCGTCGTGGATGACGTCCTCGGGCCGTGAGTCCGCCACAGTGCTCACCAGAGTATCGGCGGCCTGGGTGGCTTTAAGTTCGCCCAGCAGCCGCACGGCCAGCACGGCGGCCCATCCCTCTCCCGGTCCATCTTCAAGCCAGTATCGTTTGTCCTGCACTATGCGGATCAGGTAGGGGATGACAAGAGCACGCTGACGGGCAAAGCGGCGGCGTTGAGACGGCGAGAGGAAGTCCTGTCCCTGAGCAATGAGCAGGTCGAGGAGTTCTGTCACACATGGCGGCGGTTCCTCCTCTGCCAGTGCATCCATCAGCATGGCAGATAATTCCGCCGGCTCCATCTCCGGGGAAGGACGCAGCGGGATTTGCCCAACGCGCTCAAGGGAGCGGCGGAACTCCATCAATCCTTTCAGCCAACCGGATAGCGGGTGGTCAGTCTCGGCGGGCCAGCGGGGCCAGAAGGTGCGGCCGTGGAGGATGAGGGCTCCTGCCCGTCCAAACAACCGCCGCAGTTGCTCATCTTCAGGGGACAGTTCGCGGGCAGCGACCAGCAGCCGATCCGGGTCGTCGGCGATGTCGTAATCGTTGCTGAGATAGTGCTTGAGGGAAAGCAGTATCCCGACAAGATGGAGTTGAAAATCGGGGCCGGCGCATTCCGCCAGGTGGGCGTAGGTCTTGCGCAGCCAGCGGGGATAGTCCCGTGTCGAGGCTTCGAAGGAGAGGCCCTCCGCCTCTCTAAGCAGTGCGACTATCAGCGGTACAGATACCTCCGGCGGCAGGGTTATGGCCTGCACTGCTATCAGGTTAGTCACTCCGATCCACTCGATGTCGGTATAAGCATGAGCCAGGTCGTCTGGATGGGAGCGCCACTCCTCCGGTGCTGTCTCGACGAGGGTCATCAGATACCCCGGGTCGCTGATGTCCGACAGGATGGATTGAGCGAGCGTCTCTACATCAGAGGCGTCAAAGAGTTCCAGGCCGAAGGGTTCCGGTGGCACTTCGACGCCTAACTCTTCCAGGGCGGCTGCCACTTCGTTGTAGTCCAGCACGTCATCAAGATAAGGGTCTTCCAGCGCCTCTTCGAGCAGCGGGATGGCCCGCTCGCCACCGATGCGGGCCAGGGGATAGGCCAGCAGACATTTCCCCTCCTCCCAGGCCGCCTCCTCCCACACGGAGACCAGCGTCTCGTAGACCCGCTCATCCTCCTGACCGATCGCTTCGATCACCTCGGCCAGCGCCGTCTTGGTCTCCACGTCCCACGAATAGCGCATGAAGGCCAGCACCGGCTCCAGCGCGGGCGGGCCGATCCTCATCAGGGCACGGATGGCAGCGTTGGAGATGGTGGCCTCTGGGTCAACATCGGCCACAATGTCAATCAGCGCCGGGACGGCCTCCACCGCTTTTAGTTTCCCCAGCAATTCGACGGCGTGGATGGGGGCGTATCCTCCGCCAGGTGCACCCTCCATCTGCAAGTACTCGTCGGTGGCCAGGTCAATCAGGGCCGGGATGGCTTCCTCGCGATGGGCCCGACAGAGTTCCAGTTGCTCCGATGTGAGGCGCTCTTCGCCCTGCTCTATTAACTCCTCGATCAAATCGTCTACCGGTGAGGGCACGGGGAGCGGTTGCTCCGGCTCCGCTGCCCTTTCCTCCTCTTCCTCCATAATATCCTGAACTTTCTCTCGCGCCCGTTGTATGCCCCTCTCCGCCGTTGCGCGGGCCTCCTCGACGGGGCCGAGAGGGACTTTGCCGCCGGTGTACTCTTCGACCAGATTGGCGATGGTGAGCAGCCAGGGGGCGGCCGGGCCATAAGCCTCCGTCTGCCAACGCCACCACAGGGGGCGGCTGTGGAGTGCAATGGCCCCGGCCTGCGTGATCAAACGGTGTGCGCGCTCTAGGTCATCCTTGGCGACCTCCAGGGCCTCGGCGATGAGGTCATCAGGGTTGGCCTGGGGATCGTAGTCGCCGGCGACGTAGCAGTTGAACAGAGCCTCCATCCCGCTGCCCAGGCTGGCGAAGAGCAGTGCGGCGAAATGGGCAAAGCGGTCGTAGTAGCGACGCTCCTCGCGTTTGAGTCGCTCGCGCTGCTTCTCGAAGTCCAGGTTGGTCAGCGTCTCCCGTATCTCAGCCAGGGCAGCGGGGACCTCCTTGGGCGGCAGTTGCAGGGCGGCGAACAGCCCTGCGCTGGTGATGAACATAGTCGCCAGCATGCCGGCGTAGGCCATGCCAACTCCATCGGGATCATCCCCAAAGTCCTCGCGTAGCAGAGGGAGTTCCTCTCTGAACTCGTCCGCCTCAATGCTATCTGTGACGATGTCTAAAGCGTTACGCCAGATAGGATAGGCTAGATCGGACACGTGACTCCTTTCCACCATCTTGATATTCAGCACTGGAGTCCGGTCGTAGTGGCGACTTCAGTCGCTCTGACCGCGCTTTGAATGACCGAAGTCGTTACTACGAGCGAAATCGCCGGTGTCCAGTTTAGCACTGATTATACACACGCACCTGAAATCTGTAAAATAGGCCGGGTCTGCCCCACTCAGCCGGGACCGGGACTTGGGCTTTGGGCTTTGGGCTTTGGGATTTGGGATTTGGGATTTGATGTGGTATCATTAGATTTAGGACGAGACGAAATGGCTGCATGCATTGTCCTCCTGACCGGCGAACGCGGCGCGGGCAAGAGCAGCGTCTGCCGTGAGGCCATCGCCCTGGCGCAGGCCAGGAACTACACGTGTGGTGGCGTCCTCACCCTGAGCCGTCCCCACGGTGTCTTGGATGTGGTTGATGTGCGCAGCGGCGATGTGCGCCGGCTGACCCTCGACCTTGACGTGAGCCCCGCTGTGATCCAAGGACGCTTCCGCTTTGATCCCGAAACCTTAGCCTGGGGGAACAGCGTACTGGCCCAGGCTGTGCCGTGCGACCTGCTTGTGGTGGATGAACTGGGACCGCTGGAGATAGAACGAGGGGAGGGCTGGCCGAGAGCCTTTGATATACTGCGCGGAACCGACTTCGCGCTGGCGATCGTCGTCGTCCGTCCCGAGTTGATAGTACGGGCACAACTCAAGTTACCCATCAGCGCGACGACCGTGCTCGCCGTAACACCTGATAATCGGGACAGCCTGCCCGCCATCCTTATGGAAATGCTGGAAAAAGAACTCAGAACCCCTCCCTCGGCCCATTCCCCAGGCGGGGAGAGGAGCACTCCCATTCCTCCGCAGAAAGGGCCGGGGGGTTAATCCTCCTCCAGATGGGCCAATCCTCTCTGGAGCACCCGTAATGGCAGCAGCCCACACTTGGCCCGCACCGGCCCCAGCGTGATGCCCAGCATCCTGAACATATCCTCGTCCCGCAGCGCCTTCAATTCCTCCACCGTCTTACCCCGAATCTCCTCGGTCAACATCGAGGCCGAGGCCATGCTGATCACGCAGCCCCGACCGTCAAACCGCGCCTCGCTCACCCG
>QMOC01000131.1 GCA_003648085.1 Chloroflexota bacterium | reverse complement strand
CTTCAGCGGGGATTCTCTGGCTGAAGCCGGACGTCCCACTCGGAGCCCCCGCTCCAGCGGGGATTCTCCGGCTGAAGCCGGACGTCCCACTCGGCTGAGGCCGGACGTCCCACTGATTTTAGCCACACCCAAAAGAAACCCTTAGTCGTTGACAGAGACTACTGCTCAGCAAGGGGCAGGAGAACGTGGAAGGTGCTCCCCGGCAACCGCTCCTCGTCGTAGCCTTCGCTTTCCACCCAAATCTTGCCCCCGTGTGCCTCGATGATACCCCGTGCGACGGTCAGCCCCAGACCCAGTCCACCGCCCTTGAACGCAGTCTTGCTGGAGCGATGGAGGGCCGTATCCTCCAGGACGTAGAAGCGGTCGAAGATGCGCTCCCTCTCCTCCGGGGGGATGCCTACTCCAGTATCCTGGATAGCGATGTGAACTGTGTCTTCGATCTGGCGTCCGGTGATGCGAATGCGCCCACCGTCGGGAGTGTACTTGATGCTGTTGCTAATCACGTTCCATAGCGCCTGATAGAGTCGCTGCGAATCCCCCATCACCACAGGGAGATTCTCCAGCCCCTCAACCTCAAAGGTCAATTTTCGCTCAGGTCCCATACCGGTGATGTTCCGCAACACGTTGCGCACCAGGGGATCCAGAAAGATCGGCTCTGTCGCCAGATCCAGTTTGTCAGCATCAATCAAGGATACGTTGATGATATCCCCCACCACCTGGCCCAAACGCCGGGTAGCCTCGGCCATTTTATCAATGATGAAACGCGGGCTACCGACCTCGTCGGCAGAGCCGGGGATGTCGGAGTTAGAAAGCAGAATCTGTGCATAGCCGTAGATGGCGGTGAGAGGAGTGCGGAGTTCGTGGCTGGCCAGGATGACGAAGTCCGTCTTCATCTTATCAATCCGCTGGAGTTCGGCGTGAGCCGCCTCCAGTTCGCGGATCTTCTCCTCTAGCCGGTCCACCAACTTGCGGCTGTACTCGGCCAGGTATTCGATCTTTTCCTCTACCGACTCGACTTCCTCTTTCATCCCCAGCAGGAAAGCCTGCACCTGATAGGGAAAGCGGTCCACGTCAATCGGCTTGGGGATGTAGCCGTCGCAGCCGGCGATGAGCGCCCGCTCTCGATCGCCCTTCAGCGTGGCGGCGGTGACGGCAACGATGGGGATAGAACTTAACTCCGGGATATTACGGATCTTCGTCGTCACCTCGTAGCCATCCAACCCGCTGATGTTGATGTCCATCAGGATCAGATCAGGCTTCTCACGCTTGGCAATTTCGATAGCGGAGAGACCATCCTCGGCGGCTATGACTTGGTAGCCCTCACTCTCGAGCACGCGACGCACCAACACCACGCTGGATGGATCGTCCTCCACGTAAAGTATCTTGGTACGCCGTGGCCTGGTTTCGCCATCCATCCGTCCTTCACCCCCGGGCGGCTTTAGCATCGGAGAGCATCGAAAAATACTCCGGAAGCCCTGCTTGAGCGAGGACTCCCCGGCTGAAGCCGGGCCTCCGGACGTTTTTACCACGCGCTCATTGGTCGTTCGCCTACGCCGCCTGTTTCAAAATTTCCTCCAACAGTTCCTCGTCCGTAAAGGAGCCCTTCTGCATCAACTTCTCAATCCGACCGGTGAGACGCTCACGTTCTGCAGCGCTCAGTTCCTTAGCCGTGACGACGATCACCGGCACGTCGCGCGTGTCATCGTCGGCCTTGAGGGCCTCCAGTACCGCGAATCCATCCACGTCCGGCATCATCAGGTCGAGCAGGATCAAATCGGGCCGTTCGCGGCGCACCATCTCGATGCCTTCAGCCCCACCATGGGCCTCGAAAATCCGATATTCGCCCCGCGTCTGCAGGATGCGGCGCAGGAGCAACGTGGCCTTGGGGTCATCCTCAATGATAGCGATGCTCCGCACCCGCCCATCGAGTCGCTCCAGAGAACCTAACAACCCGTCCTCTGCAATCGGGGCCTGCGTAGGCACTTCCACCGTCTGCGCCCATTTATCCCCCAAAAGGTGCTTTTCGACCGGAAAGGTATGGCCGGAGCAGTTGACGACGATGACTTCGTCCCGTTTGATCACGCCTTTGCTGAGCAGTTTGAACAGACCGGCAAAGGCCACCCCTGCCGCCGGTTCCATCGAGATGCCGTCCAACTTGGCCATCACGTGCATAGCGCGAAACGTCTCCTCATCAGTGACCGCCTCAAAGGCACCGCCGTGCTCGCGGATGACCCGCGCCAGGAAGGTATAGGCGGGGCCAGGGCTGCCGGTAGCGACGGTGATCACCAGCGTCTGCGGGTTGAGGACCGGCTCGGCCTCCTCCAGCCCTTTGTTAAAAGAGTGGACCATTGGGGCGCAGCCGGCGACCTGGATGCAGGCCAGTTTCGGCATCCGATCCACCAGCCCCAACATCATCAACTCCTCATACCCCTTCCAGACACCTACCGGCCCCAGCCCGCCGCTGACGGACTGAATGTACCAGTCGGGTGCACACCATGGGGTATCCCTCCTGCTTCCCCCTGAGGGAGAATCGAGGAGTGCCGGGAGTTGCTCGGCGATCTCGAAGGCGACGGTTTTCATGCTCTCGCGGGCCGAGATGTTCCGAATGCCCCGGTCGAGGAAGAGGCCCTTACGGGCCGCAAATCGCGCTGCGACCTTCTTGGTCTGGTCATAAGTGGTGGTCACTTTGATCACTTCACTGCCGTAGAGCGCCACCTCGCGCATTTTCTCAGAAGGGACCAGACTGGTGAGGAAGGCCCATAGTTTGATCCCGGCCAGTGCGGAGTAGGCCGAGTAGGAGATGGCGACGTTGCCGGTAGAGGCGACAACCGCTTCGGTGATGCCGTGCTCCTTCATCACCGAGAGGGCCAGCGAGGCCTGGCGGTCCTTGAACGAGCCGGTCGGTCCCTGCCGCTCGTCTTTGACATAGATGTGGGGGCAGCCGAGCATCAATCCCAGGTTGGTGGCGCGGAGCAGCGGCGTTCCACCCTCGCCCATTGTCACTCTGTGGGTATCGTCACGGAGAGGGAGAAGTTCCCGGTAGCGCCACATATCGAAGGGCCGTCCGCGCAGCACAGCGGGCCACAATCCGCGCACGTGATCGTAGTCGTAGCGGGCGTCAAGCCACTCCCCGCCACACCGCTCGCAGGCCACCAGGGGTCTAACGAAAGGTACACGATGTCCACAACGTGCACACTCAAGCCAGACTTGATTCAGCCGATAGTCGTTAGCCATTAACCGCTGGCCCCTCCAATCAGCCGATAGCCTCTGCTATCTGCTAATCGCCAACCGCTAATTGCTCCAATGCCGCTGCCACGTCTGCCAGTAACTCCTGCTGCTCGAAGAGACCTTTTTGCAGCAGTGCCTCCACCCGGCTGTTGAGCCTGTCCCGTTCCTCCTGGCTCAGGTCCTTAGCAGTCACGACGATGATGGGGATGGAGCGGGTAGCCTCGTCGCCCTTCACTGCCTCCAGAACGGCAAATCCGTCCACCTCCGGCATCATGAGGTCCAGGATGATGATGTGGGGTTGTACTTGCTTGATCAGAGCAATGGCCTCCTGGCCCCCGGCTGCCTCTATGACCTCGTATTCCTCCTGGCTCTCGATTACCCGGCGCAGGAGGCTGCGATCCTCCGGCTGGTCGTCTACCACCAACACCCGGTGCCGACCCGCCTGCCGGTCGAGGCGGTCCAACGTGGCCAGCAGATCCTGCTCCAGGATAGGCTTGATCAGGTACTCAGACGCGCCCAGGCTGAGACCGCGCTCCTTTTCGCTCACGATGGTGCACATGACGACCGGGATGCGAGAGGTCTCGGGGTCGGCCTTCAGTTCCTGAATGACCTGCCAGCCGTCTTTATTCGGCATGAGCACATCGAGGGTGATGGCGAAAGGCTTCAGTTGCCGGGCCCTTTCCACTGCGATCGTGCTGTCGGTGAGGCCGACGACCTGGTAGCCCTGCTTGCTCAGGTAACGACGGAGGAGAGTAATGACGCCTTCGTCGTCATCTATGCAGAGCACAAGTTTCCGCCCTGGCTCCGGCTCCAGTTGCTCCCACTCTCTTACCGGCCTTTTCTCCACAATAGGAGGAGAGACCGGTTCGATAGGTAACGTGAAATAAAAGGTGGAGCCCTCGCCGGGCGTGCTCTCCACCCAGATGCGGCCACCGTGCATCTCGACGAAGTGCTTGCTGATGGAGAGGCCCAATCCCGTGCCTCCGGCACGGCGCGTGGTGGAGGCATCCACCTGGGTGAAAGGTTCGAAGATCCTCTTCACCTTCTCCGGTGGAATGCCGATGCCGCTGTCGGCCACAGAGATCACAACTTCGGTCGGCGTGGCCTCAGCCGTGAGGCGGATGAAGCCCTCCTCGGTGAACTTGGCGGCGTTGGAGATCAGATTGAGGAACACCTGACGGATACGGCGCGCATCCCCGTATATCATCGGCAGCCCCGGGGCAATAGATTGTTGCAACTCGATGGGCTTGTCTTTGACCAGTGCGATAGCAGTGGACATCACCCCCTTGATGATTTCGTGCAAGTCCACTCTCTCAAAGGTCAGTTCCATCTTACCGGCTTCTATCTTGGATAGGTCCAGGATGTCGTTGATCAGACCCAACAGGTGTTGGCCGCTCTCATAGATGGCCTGCAGATCGGTGCGTTGGGTCTCGGTGAGCGGGCCGTCAATACCCTTGAGGATGACGCGGGAGAAGCCGATGATGGAGTTGAGCGGTGTGCGTAATTCGTGAGACATGTTGGCCAGGAACTGGCTCTTGAGCCGATCCAGTTCTTTCAGATGCTCGGCGGTGCGCTGGATCTCCTCGATCAGGCGGGCGTTTTCGATGGCCCTAGCCACCTGTGCTGAGACCGCCTCCACCAGCGCGATGTCGTCCTCGGACCACTGGCGCTCCTGCTCCGCCTCGTAGAGATCGAGCGCGCCGATGACCTCACCACGCAGGGTGAGCGGGGCGGCCAGGGCGGAGCGGGGCTGGGGCAATGGTGCACTTGCTTCGACGGCAGTCGCACCAACCGACGATGAGGCACCGGCAGATTCGGTCAGGGCGATAACCTCTCCTCGCCGCACCGCTTGTTCTATCTCCGGCCGCCAGAGGTCACCGACCGGAAAGGCAGTAGCGGTAGACTGCTCGTAAGCATAACCGGCCAGGCGGCGGGCTTCCTCCTCGGCCAGGAATTTAGCCCACTCTTCACGCAGGTAACGACGGTGGGTGGCCTCTATTTCTGCCGCCCGAGCCTGGACCTCGGCGAACAGACGGGCGTTCTCGATGGCGTTGGCCAGTTGGTCAGCCATAGTCTGGAGAGTGATGATATCCTCGTCGCTGAAGGCGGCCACACGAGTGCTCTGGATGGTCATGCCGCCGATGACCCGTCCTCGCGAGATGAGCGGCAGCGCCATCTCGGAGCGGGTTTCCGGCAGGAGGGGATTGTCGAAGCGCACCGCCTCCTTACCCACATCGAGCGCGATACGGGCCTGGCTGTGAGCGGTGCACCAGCCAATCATAGACTTCCCGCCGACCTTCAGTTTATGACCTCGCCGGAGCATCTCCTGGCCGGCTTCCCCGGTGCCGGCGCGTAGGATCGCCCACTCCCCGTACTCGTCCACCAGGAAGATGCCAACGTAGTAGAGATCGAAGCGGGCACGAATGAGTTCTACCGAGGTGCTCAGCAGTTCACTCAGGTCAAGGATAGAAGTGGCGGCCTGCGCGATCTCGGCGGCGGTCTGCAACTGGAGAGTGTAGCGGCTGAGAGCGCGCTGCAAGGCGGCTCGGATGCGCTCCTGCTCGTCCAGGACGATGGCTTCGCGGGCCTCCATAAAGCCCTCCATAAAGGCGCCTGTGTAGGCATCAGTCGCCTCCAGGCCAACCTGCAATAGGCCGCCTTCCAGATGCGCGAGGCAGAAACGCCTCAGCGTAGCACCCAGGCGCAGTGCGCCCGGCTCCCCCAATCCCTCCTCGGCCCGCTTCGCCCCCTGTGCCCGGATGACGGCGACGTCTTCATCCTTCAGGAAAGCAAAGAAAGCCCCGGCCTCTTCGGCAGCAATCCGGTTCAGGTGGGAGGGGCGGATGAAGGAGCGGTTGGAGAACAGCGTGGCTTCCAGGGCCTCTCGAAGTCGGCCCACCAGTTCCTCGTGGTGGGCAGCCAACCGCTGCTCGACTTCCGCCAACATTCTATCAGACGTTGCCATACTCGTCTCCTGACGACCACCCGCCCCTCGTTGTAGGACAAGTTGGCAACTTGTCCTACGCTTGCCCGGCCTGCCGCCGGCGAGCGCGTAAATACGCTTCCCTGGTGCGCTCCTGCTCCCGCAGAATGTCCTCCTCCCGCCCGGCCATGTACCCCTCTAAAAGAGCATTGACGTAGCGGCCGGCCGCCTCCAGAAGCGCGGGCAGCGCCTCATCGCCAGGGTTCGCGCTCTCCCGGCAGGCGCGGCGCAGCGCCTCGGCCATCATCAGAATGGAACGATGGCCCAGCCCCTCAAAGGCCAGTTGCCGACCGCGTTCGCGCACCGCACCTTCGTCCTCCGCCTCCAGGAAGCCGAGGAAGGCCGCTGCCTGTTCCTTTCCGATCTCGTCCAGACGGCGGGGGGCGATGAGCATACGGTTGGAGAAGGTCGTCTCGCGCAGCGCCCGGCACAGGCCGGAGGTGATGGTCTCCCCGCTTGCACCCACCCGGCGTAAGAGGTTGGGTGTGATGGTAAGTTCGGTATTCATCCCCTGCCCCTCCTCACTTGACCAGGTAGACGCCGTAATCAATGCCGAAGGCTTCGAGTTCCTCCTCGCTCATCTCCACCTCAATACCATGCCACTCGTTCACCGTGCGATAGCCCAATTCATCGGAGTGCCAAGGCTTGACCAGTTCCTTGAAGACCTCAAGGGGACGGAAATATAACTCCTCTCCCATCTGGCGATATATCTCCATCATCTTGGCAAAAGCCGGGACTTCCGGGTTGCCTATAGCTATGAAAAAAGCCATGCAACTTCCCTCATCCGACCAGTCGTAGAGCACGCGCGCGACATGGGCGATATCTTCATCGCTCATATACATACTCACGCCCCAGTAGACGAAGGCCACGTGGCGATCGCCGCCCAATATCTCCACGACCTCGGAGCGGTTCAGCAACTCCTCCGGTCGGCGGCAGTCGGCCTGGAAGTAGTAAACGTTGGGCGTATCGCCCAATATCTCCCG
>QMOC01000130.1 GCA_003648085.1 Chloroflexota bacterium | reverse complement strand
TTGCACAGTCGTCTGTTTCCGCTACACGGCTATGTCCAGTGGCAGGATCACCAGACATAGCCGTCCACCACGCGCAATATCACAGGCCAGTGCGCCTCACCTCCTTTCTCTGAAAACTCAAGTGGTTTTCCCCCGCAAAAAGCGATCCAGGAGATTGATGACCAGTGGTCCTTGCTGCTGATCTAGCAACGACGGGAGTTGAAGGCTCATGACTTTGGGGGAATCCATACGATGAACTGCGGTGATGCCAGCATCCAGAAGGCAGTGAGTGGCATCAATGGCCACATCTTCCAGGTAGAACTCCACATCCACCACCAAATTGCCATGCCTCACATCGCCGATGAGACGAGGATAACGCATTTGCAATTGCTTCAGACGGCCAAAGAGGAAATCGGCTTCTACCGCCTGCGAGACGCCTCTCCTTGTTGCATGCGAGTTTGGCACTTGAATTCTCTGAAAAGGGGGAACTCGAAGGGTGTTCAGCCCTGCCTGAAGCGATAATCCCTGAATATTCTACCATGTACAATGCGACATGTAAAGGGCCAAATAGACCACAAAAACAGCCCCAAAAGTGTGCGCCGTGCACATCAATCGCCCGACTGTAGCCTTCTCTCCTTTATGGCCACGTGCAAATTCAGGCAGGTGAGGGGATCGTTGAGTGTCAGATGACAGAGGGCTTCGATCTTGCTCAAGCGCTGGCGAACTGTATTGCGATGGAGGAAGAGGCGTTTGGCAGCCTCTTGTACATTCCTCCCCGCGTCGAGGTAAGTCTCCAGGGTCTTGAGAAGCTCTCCACCTCGCTGGGCATCGTAGTCGGCCAGGGTCAGGACCACCTGGCTGAAACGGTTCTTCTCGCGCACCCCCGGAGGCAGATGACGCAACCAGTATAGCAATCCCAATGTATCGAACGAAATGACCTCTCGTCCCAGCAGCGATGGTCCTGTTTCCAGAGCCTCCTGCGCTTCCTCGTAACTCTCGGAGAGCCTCTCCCATTCCCGGTAGGCTCGCCCTACACCCACGGAGAAAAGGTATCCTTCCTTCTTGCCCGCCTCCCACAGCGCACGAGCGAGCCGCATCCCTTCCTCAGTCTGAGAAGCCTCCAGGAGGAGCACCAGGTTCTCTCCTCTCTCCACCACCAGGGCCGGCTGGTGTTGCTCTCTGATCTTCTGCTCCACCCAGCGACTCAGATTAGACAGGTTGCCGCCATTGTTCTGATGGAGGATCAAGATTTGCTGGCCCTGAGTCAGACTGTGGTCGAAGTGTCTGACCCTTTCCAGCAATTCGCTTCTGAGATCGGATTCCCCCTCTAGCAACTCGTCAAGCAGGGAACTCCTGAGCCGTTGCTCTGTCTCATAGACGGCCTTCTCCTTAAGCAGAATCAAAGCGGCCACGGTAGCGGCATGCTCAATGGCTATCATGTCCAGTTCGCTAATGGGTCTGTCTTTGACAATCAGCCAGACGTAGCCATGCACCTCACGCCCGGCCACAATAGGGGCCGCAATCCGCTCGAAGGTGAGCCCTTGCTCCGGCAAAGGAGGGATGCGCATGGGATGTAGACTCTGGCGCAGTTCACCCAGAATGCCCCGTTGCTCCAACTCACTTAAAAGGGCCGGCGGTGTGCGGCGCTGCAGGATGCTCTCTTGCCGGGCCTGGTCAATCTCTCCCCACGTAGCGCAGGCCAGAAGTCGAAAGTGAGTGTCCTCGATGGTAACCGAGCACTGGACCAATTCCGCCAGCGCCTTCGCCAAAGCATCAAGGTTATCTCCCATGAGCACCAACTGGGTGAGGGTGTTGTGAATATGCAACGACTGCTGCAACAGCCTATATCGCTCATGCACGATCCGCTCGGAGATGGCGCGTGTAACCTCGATGAAGGGAACTTCCCACGGCAGTGTGATGATAGGAAAGCCCAATTTGTCCGCCCATTCAATCATCACTTCCGGGATATGGTGAAAATAGCGCCCGATACCTACCACCATACCTGCTACACCGCGCTCCACCAAATTGGGGATAAGGACGCTCTGCAACTCAGGCCGGTCTTTGAGGCCAAAGGCAGTAGTGAAAAGGAGCTCGCCCTCTTGAGACCAATCGGCCATCTCGGGGATGTCTATCAGGTGGACCCATTGGATGCGATTGCTCAACCCCTTCTTGCCGGCTACTACCCTGGCGGCGGCGAAGACCGGCATCTCTAAGACCTCGGCAATTGTCAACATGATTCGATCCTAACCACGCTATGCTTACCGCTTTCGATAAAGTGCTCAGCGGAGACGCCGATGGAACGAAAGATACGGCTGCAACAGGTTCAAGATTTTGGTCAGCGGGGGGATGTCGTCCTCGTCGAATTGGGCCGGCTTGTGGGAGTCTATGTCCAGCACGGCAATCACTTTGTCCCCTTTGACCACCGGCAGGGCGATTTCGCTTTTGGAGCGCGGGTCGCAGGCGACGTGACCGGGGAACTGCTCGACGTCCGGCACGACCACGGGCTGTCCGGTTCGGGCGCAGTGGAGGCAGACGCCGCGACCGCGCAGCACCTGGCAGGCGACCGGTCCCTGATACGGTCCCACGTGCAGTTCGTCCTCGGAGGCCACGAAGTAGAAGCCGGTCCAGGAGTGGTGAGGCATCTTGTGGTGCAGCACGGCACAGATCGTCGCCATCGCCGCCAAGAGGTTGGGCGATTTGCCGACGATGAGGTCTTTCAACTGCGCGTAGATGCGTTCGTAGCGGGCGGGTCTCCTTGGATCAATCACGGGCAGCCACTCCTTCAGGTGTTCATGCGCCCGCCCGGGCATCAGATTGCCTCTCGCCCTTCCAGTGCCCGCGTGAGCGTCACCGCATCGGCGTACTCCAGGTCGCCGCCCACGGGCAACCCCCGACCTAACCGAGTGATACGCACGCCCAACGGGCGCAACCGCGTCAGCAAGTAGGATGCCGTCCAGTCGCCCTCGCTCGTGGGATTGGTTGCCAGGATCACCTCCTCCACGTCGCTGCCTCGGACGCGGGCCACCAGTTCGCCGATGCGTAAGTCCTCGACGAACATCCCCTCTGAGGGTGCCAGTACGCCGTGCAGGACGTGGTATACCCCCTTGTACACCCCGGCCTGCTCAAGCGCCAGCACGTCGAGCGGCTCCTCGACTACGCAAATAATGGTGTGGTCGCGTCCTGGATCGGCGCAGATAGGACAGGGGTCTTCCTCGGTGACGTTGTAACAGACGGAGCAGAAGCGGGTACGTTCTTTAAGATTGCGCAGGGCCTCGGCCAGCCGCCCTGCCAGGTCCGATTTGTCGCGCAGTAGGAAGTAGGTGAGACGGGCGGCCGTCTTGCGGCCAATACCCGGTAGTTCCGCAAGTTCCTCGATCAGCCGCGTCACTGAAGCAGGAGCCGTTTGCATCGCCACCCACACCTTAAAGCAAGCCGGGGATGCCAAGCCCACCGGTGAAGGCTGCCATCCGCTCGGTCACGGCCCGATCCACCTGCTCCAGCCCCTCGTTGACGGCAGCGATGACCAGGTCCTGCAACATCTCCACGTCTTCGGGGTCCACCACCTCCGGCGCGATGGTGAGTGATTGCACCCGTCGTTCGCCGGTGACGACGGCGGTCACCGCACCGCCGCCCACCGTCGCCGTGAAGACCATCGTGGCGAGTTCCTCCTGCGCTTTGAGCATATCTTCTTGGAGGCTCTGCAACTGCTGGAGCATCCCGGCCTGGCTCATCCGCGGACCGGCCGGGGCCTTCTTTCGTTTGATCTTTCTTCTGCCCAATGCAACCTCCCTGCTATTCGTGCCGTTGCACGATCTGCGCCCCCAAATCCTCCACCGCCGCACGCACCACCGGGTCCTCGGCGATAATCTGCTCTACCGATGAGGTGACTTTCCCACCGACAGGCTCTGACTTCGAGCGGTGTGAGGCCGTGGCAGTACGCTCCCGGCGAGCCAGAACACACCGCACGCGGTAACGCTGACCAATCAGGCTGCTCAGCACGTCCTCAACGATCTGCTTGTTGTGTTCCTCTTCCACCTTACTGCGGTGAAAGTTGTGGGCAAACCCCAGCACGACGACGTCTCCTTCGACAGCCACCGGCTCACACGAGCGCATCAGCGCCTCCAGCGAGAGATTACGCGGGCGTAGGGCGTTCAAAAGTTCCGGCCAGCGGCTCCGTAAGACCTCCGGCGTCAACGAGCCAACGCTGGGTGCGAGGCTCTCATAAGCAGGTGCCGGCTCGCGGACCGCTTTGGGCTGAGGCGAAGATGGAGGACGTGACACCGGGTGAGCGGGGGCAGCCCTGGTCGGCGTCGGTGAGGACCTCGAACGGCGGGCGGGAGATGGCGTGCGTGTGCTGACCGAGGCCGATTTCCTGCCGGGTGCAGGACTCTTCGGCTCAGGTGGGAGCACGGCCTCAATAAAGGCCATCTCCAGCGGCAACTGGGGCTGCCAGCCGCCCTTAGCCTCAGCAGCAGCCTGGCTGAAAAGCCGCACCGCCCGCGCCAGAGCGCGGGGCGAGAAAGCAGCGGCCTGGGCCTCCAACCGAGGGCGCAGGTCCTCCGAAACATAAGCCGGAACGACGCCGGACTTCAGTCGCAGCAGGAGCAACGCCCGCAAATGCTCCACCATCTGGCGGGCGAACTGGCGGGGGTCGGCTCCCTCGTCCACGGCTGTGTTGATGGCCCCCAGGCCCTGTGCCACATCACTCTTGACCAGCGCATCGGTCACTTGGATGACCGTCTCACCGGTTCCTATCCCCAGCGCTGCACGCACCTCCGCGACGGTGATACCCTGCTCGTCGTAGGAGGCCAGTTGGTCGAGGAGGCTCTCGGCGTCGCGCATACTGCCGGTGGCCTGGTGAGCGATGAGCGTCAGCGCCTCCCGGTCAGCCCGGATGTGCTCCTGCTCGGTCAGCCATTCCAGGCGGGCAACGATCTCGCTGACGGGAATGCGGCGGAAGTCGTGACGCTGGCAGCGCGAGAGCACCGTGGCGGGGATCTTGTGTGGCTCGGTTGTCGCCAGCACGAAGATGGCGTGAGGTGGGGGCTCTTCCAGTGTCTTGAGCAGCGCGTTGAAGGCGGCGTTGGAGAGCATATGTACCTCGTCAATGACGTAAACCTTGTAACGGGCCTCGTTGGGGCGGAAGCCGACCCGTTCCCGCAGTTCTCGTACGTCGTCCACGCCGGTGTTGGAGGCGGCGTCAATCTCGATCAGATCGAGCAGCCGCCCCTCATTGACCGCCTGGCAGATGGCGCACTCGTTGCAGGGGCGCTGGTCCTCCGGGGCCAGACAATTGACCGCTTTGGCCAGCAAACGCGCCATAGTCGTCTTGCCGGTCCCCCGGGGGCCAGCGAAGAGATAAGCGTGGTGGATGCGCCCGGAGGTGAGTGCGTTACGTAGCGTGCGGACGACATGCTCCTGTCCCACCACTTCGTCGAACGTTCGGGGTCGCCACTTACGATACAACGCCTGCGCTGCCATCGTCGCCTCCCACTTGAAGTCGCCTGGTAGTGTAACACCGTCGGGCAGGAAAGGCAAGTCGGTTGAAGTTGGTGAAGGATATGCTATAATGCTGCTGTAAGGCGGGATGAGATCCCGCCCTACAGAATCACATTTCACGCCACCGAGGTACCGATGGAGAAAGCATATCCCTTGCCAACTCTGCTGAATCTCCCTTTCATCTCCCGCGTGCGCCGCAATCACGCGCTGGAACATGCGACGATGCACGTCCTCAGCGAACGCTATCGCGGCCTCAGACTGGTGGGGCGCGCCTCGCTGTGGGGCTTCTACATCTACGGCGACGTGCCCACCGAGGGAGTGCTGGCTGCCGCCCAGGAGGGGCTGCGACGGCTGAAAGCCGGGCAATGGCAGATGGCCATCCATCCCCAGTGCGGCTCCAACCTCGCCGTCGCCGGGACACTGGCCGGGGTGGGCGCCTTCCTGGCCCTGGGACGCAAGTCCAAAGGCTGTCTGGAGCGAATCGCCCGCCTGCCGCTCGCCTGCGCCGCCGCCACGTTGGGGATCATCCTGGCCCGACCGCTGGGGGCTGCTTTCCAGGCCCGCGTCACCACTCAGGCCGACGTCGGCAGCCTGCGCATCGTCGGCGTCACGCGGGAGGAGCGGGCCGGCATCGTCGTCCACCACGTCCGCACCGAGGGATAACGCGGATTCCAGGACGACAACGGATTACGCAACACGCGACATGTATTTATGGAGTTGCCCAGATGTCCAAGCCTCCACCTACCTTCTACGTCTTCCACGGCGCAGACGAGTTCACCCGCGCCGAGACGCTGACCGATTTCAAGCGCCGCCTCGGCCCGCCCGACACCGTGGACCTGAACACCACCCTCCTTGATGGGAGAAACCTCACGCTGGCCGAACTGCGCTATGCCTGCGACGCCATCCCCTTCCTGGCCGAAAAGCGGCTCGTCATCGTCAAGGGCTTGCTGACACGGCTCACCCCCCGGAAAGGCCAGGAACTCTCTACGGCTCAGAAAGAGTACCTGGCCGCCCTGACCGATTACCTTCCCCGTCTGCCCGAAACGACCCGCCTGGTCTTCGTTGAAGATGGCCCCCTGCCGGCAAAGCACCCCATCCTCCAA
This sequence comes from Chloroflexota bacterium, assembly GCA_003648085.1. GTDB lineage: Bacteria > Chloroflexota > Anaerolineae > B4-G1 > B4-G1 > B30-G15. Next base: position 614 of record QMOC01000130.1, on the reverse strand, counting down.
CTGGCCCAGCGGGAAGAGCGGGGCTACGTCAAGCGCTTCGACCCGCCGGAGGCGAAGGCCCTGCCCCGCTGGATCGCCAAGCGCGTCCGCAGGCACGGCGGCGAGATCGAACCCCAGGCCGCCCGGCAACTCGCCGCCCTCGTCGGTGCCGACCTGCGGCTGCTCGACCAGGAGATCGCCAAGTTGGTGACCTACACCAACGCCAAACGCCCCATCACGAAAGCGGATGTGGAGGCCGTGGTGCCCTACGCCCAGACCGCCGTCGTCTTCGATCTGGTAGATGCGCTGGGCCGACGGGACGGCCGCACGGCCGCTCAGACACTCCACCGCCTGCTGGACGCGGGCGAGCACCCGCTGGGGCTCCTGGCGATGATCGCGCGCCAGTTCCGGCTCCTCATTCAGGTCAAGGAACTGAAGGCGCAGGGGTCCTCCTCGCGGGACATCGCCCAGGCGCTCAAATTGCATCCCTTCCCGGCGCGCAAACTCCACAACCAGGCGACCCACTTCACCGCTGCGCAATTGGAGAAGGTGTATCGCCACCTGCTGGACACCGACGTGGCCATCAAGAGCGGGGAGATCGAGGCGGAGGTGGCGCTTGACTTGCTGGTGGCGGG
>QMOC01000129.1 GCA_003648085.1 Chloroflexota bacterium | reverse complement strand
CCCTCCGGATCCTCCCGCCACCGAAAGTCCACTCCAAACCGCGCCCCCTCCATCCGCAGGTCTCCCAGTTCCTCCTCGATCCCGGCCGCCAGTCGTTTCGCCGCTTCCCGTCGCCGCAACGAAAGTTCCAGCACCAACTCGCTCAACTCCGTAAGGAGACGCTCCTCCTGGGCCTGTAACTCGGCGATGCGCTCCTCACTGTGGGTGAGGCGAGCCAGTTCCCGCGCTGCTTTCTCGGCGTAAGCCAGCACGTCGGGAACCGTCGGGCCGTACTTGCGCTCCAGCCGGTGGATCAACGCCAGCCGATCCTCCACCTCCTGTAGCCGCTGCGGATTGTACTCGACCTGCTCTTGATAATCGCGCAACCCTCTGACCAGTTCCTCCACCTGATAGTTGATGCCCTCGGCAATCTGCAACTGGGGCTCCAGCGCCGGGTCAATGCGGACCAATCCCTCCAGAGCACGCAATGCCGCGCCCAGCAGATCCAACGCTGCCGGGGCCTCTCCTTCGCCTTCCTCAAGCGCACGCAGCGCCTCACCGGCCAGCGCGGCCAATTGCTCGGCGTGGGTCAGCCGCAGCCGCTCTTCAAGCAATCCCTCCTCCTCGCCGGGCTGGAGGGTCGCTGCCCCTATCTCGTTGATCTGGAACTGCAACAGGTCGGCCCTATGCGCCAACTCCTGCTCGCGGAGCACAAAATCGGCTAACTCCCGCCGTACCGCCCGCACGCGGCCTACCAGATCAGCGACCTGCGCTCGCAGTGGCCACAGTTCCGCGTACCGGTCCAGCAGGTTGACATGCTCGCGCACCCGCAGCAGCGAGAGGTGCTCGCTCTGGCCATGGATGTCCACCAGTCCTTGAGCCACCTCGCGCAGCAATGTCAGTGTGACGGCCCGCCCATTGACGCGGGAGATACTGCGCCCGCTACGCCGCACCTCACGGCCCAGGAGCAGCAGGTCAGGGTCGTCTCCTTCCAGCCCTTCCCGCTCCAGAACAGGGTCAATTGCAGCCCGCTGTGCAGGTTCCAGCCGGAAGACGGCCTCGACGATGGCGCGGTCGGCCCCGGCGCGTACACAGGTCGCGTCGGCCCGTCCACCCAGCACCAGGCTCACCGCGTCAATGATGATAGATTTACCCGCGCCAGTCTCGCCGGTAAGGACGGAGAAACCCGGCGCGAGGGTCAACTGCAATTCATCAATAATGGCGAAGTCACGGATGCGCAGTTCGGTCAACATCTCCCCTACCTCACGAAAGGCCTCCCGTCGAGAGCACTAGCCGACGGTCATCCGGGTCGGTGATGTCGTATAGATCGAGTACTACCCGGTCCACGACCGTCTACCGACCGGCAACCCGGGCGCCGCTGTCGGCGGTCAAGATTGCTCCGGCACCAGGCCATCCGTTTATCCGCTTTTCATCCGCTGCATCCCGACCCTGGTAGATAACTACCGATCCGTTAATCCTGCGAATCTGTGTTCTACCATCACACACGCCGTCCGGGGCGCAACCGGGCGTAGGCCGTGCCCACTGCCGCCACCAGATAGATGACGTCCCACAGCAACTCCATCAGCCCAGAGGCGATGTGGTATCCTGCTGCCGTGAGGTCAACCATAGACCCGGCGAAGATAAGCAGACTAAACAGCAACTTGGGCAACGCCCCCACGACGATGCACCCGCACACGACCAGCCAGGTGTACGGCCCGCGCCGCCGGCGGATGGCCCAGCGCACGACTTCGGCGATGCCTACGCCGGCCAGTGGCCCCAGGATGAGGGCGTACCAGCCCAGGCTGGGGATGAGCCAGCCCGCCACCAGCGCCAGCGGCAGCGTGACCGCAGCAGCGATCAGATAGTGGACAGGGCGGAAGTCGGCGTAGAAAACCTTCTGCTGAGCGTGCACGCAGTCTTTGCAGCGATAACCCACCGGCGTCAGCACCGCGCACTTGATGCAGATGGGTCGCCCGCACTTGTTGCAGCGCAAGTAGGTCTCGACGTTGGGGTGGTTCACGCAGTATAACGGTTCTGTCATTGTCTATTATCCTTGATCGTTCGACAGCCGGTAAACGTGGAAAGGATACTTCTCACCTGCTGGTGTATGCCTGACCTTGGTCATCACATAGGTCAACTGAGGGTAATCCGCCTTCAAATCCTCCATCTCAGTGACCAGGCAGATACTGCCTATCAGATCGCTGTCCGTGAGAGGATTGGGAAAGATGTACATCTTCCGCTCTCGGACACGCCCATCACCGTATGACCCAAACCCGCCACGGCTGACGTTGCGATGCTCCTGGTGCAACCGATAATCCCTGTTGATGTAGTGACCGTCAACCAACAATAAGGACAGCACGCGGTTTTCATCTTCAACCTCACCATACAGTCCCAGGGCGTAGAAGGTGCGAGTAGGCCGGCTTTTTAACGAGGAGTAACGCTCGAACTTGCCCTTGTAGTTTTCCTGCCCGCATGGCACGGTACTGTTGAAATCTATCGTTGTGCGACATGGCACCCCGCTGCCCAGTTCGATAAACCGCGCTGAGGCTGCCAGTGATTTGCATTCGATGCCCAGACAGACCCCATCCCGCTCCACCACCAAATCGGGGTGCTCCAGAAGGCTTTGCCAAAGGGCAACATCAAACCGTCGCTCGCTCGTAGGTATCTCTATGCGAGCAACACCCTGGCGGGCCGAGCGATAGCGTTCAGCCGCAGGAATACGCCAGAATAACCACTCCTCGAAAGAGTCGCCCATAGGCGGTCGTGGCTCCTTCTGCAGATAGGTCGCCAGAGCAATGAACAACTCAACCGCCATGCGTTCAGGTTCCATGTGCCTCCTCCAATTCAGCTACCAGCCAGACAGGATGGCAACAACCGGGTCCGCTTCTGGGTGTACAGCATAGCGGCCACCGCCTGAGAAAGACTGCGCCGATCCGCCTTGGACAGAACCGTCATTTTCTCAATCATCTCAATCAATGGCTGTGTCTCTTGCTCAACCTGTTCGGCCAATGTCACAGCATCCTCAATCAGCCCAACCATTGCCTTTTCCTGCTTCCGGCATACCAGGATAGCGTCAAGTGTGACACTCTGCTTACCCAAGATGGGCACTCCGACGTCCATTTCCGCATGGACTGGCCAGATGCGCCGGATGCTGAAACCGGCTTCATCCAGAGCCTGGGCCAGGGCATCCCAGGCCTCCGCCGTTCCATGATGAAAGGTGAACACCAACAGTCCCTCATCTTTCAACACACGGTGACATTCCCTGAAAACAGCCATCAAAGTGGCCCGATAGAACTCCGTGTCCTTCCCTTGCTCGATATTCCTGATGGCCTCGTCGGCCCGGCCTGCGGATGGACGAGAGAATTGAGGATAGCGTTCCCTCAGCGCCAGCCGAAGCCAGACGTAGAAAAAGTCCGACAACTCGGCGTACATCACATTGCCCAGATAAGGCGGATCGGTGATGATAGCATCCACCGACTGACTCGGAATCTCCGCCAGGTCTGCCGATGAACGGTTCAGCAAGAGGACACGTTTGTCGGGTAGCGAGACCAAGTCCTCGAAAGATGATGCCAGGGCCGACTCTATACACTCACCCACGATAGGCACTTTGACCGCCCTACCTCCGACCAGGCGGCGTTCCACCGGCTCACGGGCATAGGCCTTACCCCGGCGCAACCGCTCACGATAGAGCGTGGAGAACCCCCCGGAAGAGCGGTTTACACCCCACAGGTTGGCCTCCAGGCACTCCTTAGCCGGGATGAAGGCGTGATGAGCAAAGGTGGGCCGCACCGCGCCGGTGCCCAACCCTTTGGGTGAACAAAACATGTTGTTGAATTCCAGCAGGCCGGAGAAAAGGAGAAGCATGAACTCCATCACGTTAGGGTCTTCGATGCTCAAAATCGCTTCTAGAAGCATGGAGAGGCCAAGAAGTTGCCGCTTGTTGAACATCTGAAACCAGAAACGATAGTTGTAGTTGAGCATCTGGTTTGTATTGTAGCCAGGCGGAATGGAGGCACGAGGGTAAAGCAAATATCCCTGCTGCTCCTCGAATTGCTCCTCGATATGCTTGTAAGTCTGTAAGTCCTGAGCGTCCGGTTTCTTGTAACCCTTGCCGCATCTTGCACAATGGAAATGAATGGCGACCATCGCGTGCAAGGGAGGGGCGCTCTGGTCGCGCAGGACCCGGGTGATTTGATCACGAGCACCACAGGCGGGGCAGACATAAGTGGCCCTCTTGGAAAACCCCTTGTGTGCATCAAAAGTTGCATCGCACACCGGACAGCGTTGAGACTGATTGAGAGTGGATGAGACATAAGGATAGCCACATTCGGGACATGTTACTAAGCCGGTATGCGGTTTGCTCATGTGCCGGGCCAGAATCATAGACTTGCGCAGTGGTACCATCTCCCCACAGGCCCTGCAAGGAACAAGGCTGACCCAATAGGTGTACACTGCCTGAGCTGGCCCTCCACATTCGGGGCACGTGGTTTCGTAAAGTCGCAAGATGTCCTGACCGGCGGTTGTTTCCAGATGGCGAAATGCGGCCTCCAGCGCGTCAGACGACACTGGCTCCACTATTTTCTTGACCAGGAACCATGACACAGGATTGATGTCCACGCCGATGACTTTGGTCCCCAATCGCAGTGCCTCGCCAATCGTCGTCCCGCCGCCCATGAAGGGATCGAGGATGATTGCGTCTTCAAAGGAGTTGGCCCGGTAGAAAAAATCCATCGGTGAGCAGTTTCCCGGCAGGAGTGTACCCAATAAGATGGCACGAAAGGTAGCACCAGTGCGGCGAGCCCACCACTTGTGGATATAATAAGCAGGGCGATAGATGTTCTTGCGATAGGACTCGATCTTCGCCAAATGACTTATTTCTATCACAGGGAAATCTACTTCGATGGAGCGGATGCCTGTCAAGGCTAAGGGAGCCTCACAGCCAAGAGGGAGAGCCAACTGCGTGGCCTCCCGTTCCGCCGCCAGGTTTTTGGTAAACATGGAACGCATTAATGTCTACCCCTCATCCCGTGGCACCAATCGCGCCACCAACGTCTTGTAGAAATACGTCCGCTCCCGCACCCGCGCGAAGCGGGCTACATGCGGGCTGGCCTCCACCACCACCTCGTCCCCGCTCTCCAATTCCGCCTGCACCTCGCCGTCCACCGTCAGCACGGCCGGTCGGCCGCCGGTGACCGTGATGTGCACCGTGACACCCTCGGCCAGGACGACGGGCCGCTCCATGCTCAGGTGCGGCGCGATTGGGACGAGCAAGATGTTGCGCAACTGCGGCGGCAGGATCGGCCCCCCGGCCGCCAGCGCATAGGCGGTGCTCCCCGTCGGTGTGGCGACGATAAGACCATCGGCGACGTAAGTGGCCAGGTAGCCTCCGTCAACTTCGGTGCGCAGGTGCACCACGCGGGCCTGCGCCCCTCGCCCCACCACCACATCGTTCAGCGCCTCGCCCTGCCCCATCACCCTGCCATCCCGCCAAGTCACTGCACGAAGCATCATCCGCTCCTCGACCCAATAGTCGCCGACCAACATCCGCGAGAGGACCTCCCGCCACGTCCCCGGCTCGGCCTCGGTGAGGAACCCCACCCGTCCCAGGTTGATCCCCAACAGCAGCGTGCCGTAAGGGGCTGCGATTCGTGCTGCGCGCAGGATTGAGCCATCGCCACCCAATGTCACCAGCAGGTCGGTCTCTCGCAGGCAGAGCGCGGTCGGGGCATCCTCTGTCGTGCAGATCAGCGCCTGTCGCCTCCGCTGCTCCATCCACGCGGCTATTTCCTCCGCCAGAGAGTGCGCCTGGATGATGCGATGGTTGTATAGGATACCGATTACTGCCTCAGACATCACACGCGCGCTTTCAGCCACTCCACCAACCACGCCAGTTCCACGCTCGTCTGCTCCCCCGCCTCCATATCCCGTACCGTCGCCGTTCCGGCCGCCAGTTCGTCCTCTCCCAGGATGACGGCGTAGCGCACGCCGCGCTTACCGGCCTCACGGAGTTGGTTTTTCAGCCCACGCTCACCGAATGCCAGATACGCCCCCACGTCCGCCTGCCGGAGCGCGTTCACCAGCCGCAGCGCCTCCCGCTTGGCCTCCGGCCCCAGGTGGGCCAGGAAGACGGACGGTTTAGGCAACGGCGGCACCTCTACGTTCAATTCCTTCATCACCATAATGATGCGCTCCAGGCCGGAGCCGAAGCCCACGCCCGGTGTCGGCGGACCGCCCAGGAGTTCGGCCAGGCCGTCGTAGCGGCCCCCGCCGCAGACGGCGCTTTGCGCACCGATGCCGGCTGCCCAGACCTCGAAGACTGTCTTGGTGTAGTAATCCAGCCCACGCACCAGCCGGTGATTGATGGTGTAACTCCGGTCGAGCAAGTCGAGATACTCCCGCAGCGTGGCGAAATGCTCGGCGCATCCGGTGCACAAGTGGTCGAGGATGTGTGGGGCACCGGCGATGATCGGCTGGCACTGCTTGGCTTTGCAGTCGAGCACGCGCAACGGACTGCGCTCCAACCGACGGCGGCAGTCCTGACAAATCTCGTCCTCGTGGCCGGCATAGTACTCCTTCAGCACGGCCACATAGCCTGGCTTGCACTGTGGGCAACCGGTCGAGTTCAGTTGGAAGGCCAGGTCGCGGAAGCCCAGGCTGGCGTACAAATCCCACGCCAACAGCATGACCTCAAGGTCAGCAGCCGGGTCCTGCTCGCCCAGGATCTCGACGTTGAATTGGGTGAATTGGCGGTATCGGCCCCTCTGAGGCCGGTCGTAGCGGAAGGTAGGGCCGAAGGTGTAGAGTTTAACCGGCTGAAGGCGCACACGCATCCCGTTTTCGATGTAGGCCCGCACGACGCCGGCGGTGAACTCCGGCCGCAGCGTCAATTGGCGACCGCCTCTGTCGGTGAAGGAATACATCTCCTTGTCAACAATGTCGGTGCCCTCCCCGACGCCCCGGGCGAAGAGTTCGGTCGCCTCGAAGATGGGCACGTCAATGCGCTCGAAGCCGGCCAGTTCCGCCAGGTGTCGCGCCCGGTCGCGCACGTAGTACCAATAGGGCTGATCCTCCGGCATGATGTCCCGGGTTCCGATCGGTCGTTGATAGCGGGGCATAGGGCTCCTCCTGGTCATAGATGTGCGCTATTATAGCCTAAGTTGGGGTAGTTGTCTACTATTTGAGAGCCGATTGACGGGGTGGGCAGAATGGGTATAATTCGATAAATTCTTCGCAAGGTGGG
>QMOC01000128.1 GCA_003648085.1 Chloroflexota bacterium | reverse complement strand
TGGTGGGACGGGTCATCGCTATGTTGGTCATTCTGGAAGGCGTAGTTATCGTTTCTATGTTCATCGCTTTCGTCACCGCCTTCCACTTGAGAGGGGGACAGAGAGTGAACAAGAAAAACCTGAGGAATCACATCGTTATCTGCGGGTGGACACCTAAGGCGAGACGGATTATCCGCCAACTTCAATCCGAGGACATCAGAAGCAAACGCCCGCTGGTTCTGCTGGCGGACCTGCCTGAGAATCCGATCCCGGAGGAAGATGTCTATTTCGTCTCCGGCGACCCGACTAGGGATGAAGCGCTGCGGAAGGCAGGGATCGAGAAAGCCTACGGGGCAATCGTGCTGGCGGATGATAAAAGTGAAAATCCGGATGCGCGCAGTTTGCTGATCACGCTGGCCGTTGAGCGGCTGAATCCGAGGGTGTATACCAGCGTTGAGGTCTACGACCCGGAGAACATATGCCACCTGGAACGAGCCGATGCCGATGAGATCATCTGCCTGAATCAGTTCGGCGAATATCTCATCCTGCAATCCTCGGTCAGCCACGGCATATCGAAATTGTTCGCCTCGTTGCTGAACTTTGGCGAGGGAGATGAGATCTATCGCATCCCTGTGCCATCCCAATATGTGGGCAGGACTTTTCGCCAAGCTTTTCTCGATATAGGTGGAAAAAGGGATTGTATCCTTATAGCGGCCGAGCGGGATGGGGAGATCATGGTCAACCCCAAAGGGGCGTACACATTGCAAAATGGAGATTACCTCTTCGTCATCTCGCCGGAGGAGCCGGCTTTTGAGCCAGAGGGGCTGGCGCAAGCGCTGGCCTGAGACCAAGGGGTGATCCAACAATGCCTAAGAGACCACAGCTTCACCAACCCCACCCAGCCGTCGTAGTAGATACCAACATCCTGATGGCACTTCCCGCCATACACAAGTTCAAGTGGGGCGTGGAGCAGCCTATCACCATCTATACCCTCGACGCGGTGGTGGACGAGTTGCGTGGCCTGACGCGGGATAAGGAAAACACAGCCAGGGCTGAGGCGGCCCGACATACGCTCTCCGTTCTGGATGCCCTGCAGAAGCGCGCACCACCCGAGGGGATACCATTGCTGAACGCCACAGGCCGCCTTATCTTCGCTAAAGTTCCCCAGGACATCCCGCCCCCTCTCGATCCCACCAGTGTAGACCACCAGCAGATCGCACTGGCTCAGGCACATCTGAAGGCTTCTCCTGAAGGCTTCTGCGCCATTGTCACGAATGATCAGGAGATGGCTAATATCGCTATCTCTGCTTCCCCGGCAGTCCCTGTTATCAGGCCGGGGACTGGTGCCATAGGGAAGGCTATTCGGCGACAATTGGCGACGCAAATATACTGGTGGCAGTTGTTTCACTGTGAAGAAGCGGCGGCAAAACAATCCCATCCGGTCAAACCTGCCCGTCCAGTATCCAAGACACGGCCCGATCCACAGGCACGGCTGAGGCGAGTGGTGTGTAGCCTGTATGGTCGGGTGCGCTCGTCACGTCATCGAGCCATCCTGTCCGTCGCCCCACTGGAGGCACGCCTGGCCCTCACCGCTCACGTTGTCCGTACCCTGACGCGACGCAAGAGCCGCGTCATTTTCCTTTTTGTGGAGGGCCGGTCCGAGGCTGAGTACTGGGCCGGCGAGTTGCACCGGCAATGCCGGTTGCAATCCGATGCCGTGCTTGTCTTCGGTGAGCGCGGTCTGCCTCGGGTTCGTGGTACCAAGGTCGTTGTCTACTGTTATTCTCAGATCGAAAGCCGTTTCAACCAGCACGCTGCTCGTTTTGCTAAAGCGGGTCGGCGTATCACGACCGTCGTGGACGGCTGCGATCTGCTCGATCCGGTCTGGATCGCTATGCTCCTTTTCGGCTGTGACCAGTTCATCGGTTTCACCCGCCACCCGCTCGGCCACGCTCAGGCGGTGGGCGGCCGTATGCTGGCTACGTTCTTCGAACAGCGGACAGTCGCAACTTATACTTTTGCCGATGCCGAGGAAGATGGCTGGTTGCGTCCCTTTGACGTGTTGCGTCATCCTGTCACGTTTCAGGAGGACGAATTTCAGACCTATCGCGAGGTCAACGACCGGTTCATCACGGTACACAACAAGGTCAGCCGCCGTTACCCAGAACTGAACGAGGCTTCGGACTTCTGGGAATCGCTGCACCGTATCCTCGAAAGAGCCGTTGACCACCAGGCCGCCAGCCTGTTCACGTTGCGGGAGCAGCGCGAGGAACTGGCGCAGATGGCCCGAGCCAAGTGTGAGGTAGTGGTGCGACTGTTGAGTGAGGCCGGCTCGCCAGCGCGTTGCCTGATATGTGACCTTGAGCGGCTCTGGACGGCGGTGCTTCGTAGGACGCTGGCCGAACAAGGGATGACGGTCGAAGTGCTCGAGCGCTCGTTCGACGCGGACACCGCAGAGAGCCTATGGCGTCGCTTCGAGAGAGGGAAGGTGGACTGCCTGATCCTCCAGGATGTCCCACCTGTCAGATTCGTCGGCGCACGCATCAACCGATTGATCGTTATGACGCCACTGACCCCTTTGGCCTCGCTGGCGGCTATCGTGGACTGGGTGCTCTCCCACGCGCTCAGCGGGCCGGCCGTGTGTGTGGACCTGCTGTATACCAGCGGGACGCCGGAGCAGCAGGCGATGGTGGACTTCGCCGATACGTGCTGCGGGCTGCGGTTCGGTCGTTAAGGTGGGCTTGCTTCCTCAGCACGGCTGTGCTACAATGAGAACAACGGAATGGGTGGCAATCGTCGTTCCTAATCTTATTTGGGCAAAGCAATGCCGGGGAAGCCTCGCCAAGAACGCGACCCTCACTCAAACGATCAGCCATTATCTCTGGATGACACACCCCTGGATGCCCTTGGCCTATCAACCCGCGCCTATAATTGCCTCCGACGTGCCGGGTTGCGCGCCGTTGCCGAAGTCGCTGCGTTGGCCGATGAGCAACTTCTGGGCATCCGCAACTTGGGTGTCCTCACTCTCGCAGAGATCCGCGAGAAATTGACGCTCTACCTGGACAGCCATCCACTGCCCGAGCAAGGCCGGTCCTCAAAATCGCCACCGGCACCCAAACTGGCCGCACCAACCGAACCTGAGCCGCCCTCCTCCGCTTATTCAACTGCGCCATCGCCTGTAACTCGGGGTCTTGTTCCAAAAGACACGCCTATTAGAGTTCTGAGATTATCCGCACGGCCACATAACGCCCTGGTCCGTGGTGGTGTTGCCACTATCGGCCAACTGGCGCGGATGTCGTCGGAGCAAATTCTAGATGTCAGAAACATCGGTGAGAAATCCCTGGCCGAGATAGAGGAGAAACTGGAAGCGTATCTGGCTGAGCACCCCTTGCCGCCACCCGAACCAAATGCGCTGGTTGAACCTGAACCGGTCTTACCTTTAGTTGCCCCGGCGCTGTTGGCCCGTGCCGCCCAGATTCCTTTAGACGACATCTCGCTTGAGCGGTTAGCCTTGCCCACTCGCTGGGGTAACCAATTCCACCGCCGGGGCATTGAGTCGGTCGGTGAATTGGCTCGGCAACCCGCCGACGCGGTTGATCAAGACCCCTCGGTCGGGAAGCAACTGGAGCGCTATCTGACCTGGCTGGTCGAGCAAGACGAGGCCACCTGGGCCGACGAGGTTGCCGGGCGAGGCATCAGCCCGATGCACCGACTGATGCTTGCTGAGACGACGCTGGACGACTTGGTCGAGCGGTGGCTTGGTCCCCTCAGTGATCGAGAGCGCCGGGTTCTGGAATGGCGCTATGGCCTGGACTGCGAGCCGCTGACGCTGGAGGAGGTAGGCCAACGGTTGAACGTGACCCGGGAGCGCGTGCGACAGATTCAGACCAGGGCACTCAGTCGTCTTGCCAACCCCAATGGGCAGCGCCGGGTGCGTGAGTTGACTGCGCATTTGCTTCAGGCGTTTAGAGCATCCGGTGGGTTAATGACCGAAGCCGAAGTGGGGCAGGCAATTGCCAAGGCCGTGGCTGTGAACGATACCGATGCCGAATGGGTGGGACGATTGTGGCTTGCCACCCGCAAAGACGTCAAACAACTGAAACGCGAGGCCGTGTGGGGGCTGGTGGATGCTCCTTTGCACCTCGTGTCCGATGTCAATCGGCGGCTGGCGAGATTGATGGAGCCTACGTTTACCTCTCTGACCGACGACGAGTTGCTGGCCGAATTCAAGCGTTCCCGGTTCTATGAAAAGCATCGGTCCGCATTGTCCGACGACTTTCTGCGCGCTTGCCTGCGCACAAATCGGGCGATAGAGGTCACTGATGGGCAGTGCAGGCTTGTCAAGTGGTCGCGCAGGCGCACCCCTGCAATCGTTCGGACATTGCGGGACATCGGGGAGCCAACGCATTACACGGTCATCGCGGAGCGGATTAACGCCCTGCTACCTCCCGAACTGCAGGCTACGCCCCACAACGTTCACGCCGAGTTAGGCCGCCGTACCGACCTCTTTGTGCGCGTGGGGCGTGGCACCTTTGGTCTCAGGGAGTGGAGGTTGCCCGACGATGGCAGCCTGGCCAACGCCGCCTACAGGGTGCTGACCGAGGCTGGTCATCCACTGCACATTGAGGCGATTACCGACCGGGTGCTGGAGACCTGGCGTGTTGAGCGTTCCTCTGTGCACGCCGCAGTTTTCAGCGACGATCGTTTCTATCGCGCTGCCCCCGCAACCTTTGGCTTGACGGAATGGGAGATCGAGCGGCTGGAGGAGGCCCAGCCGGTACTGAACATCTGCCCGCCGCCGCTGCCCGACCGTCGGGGGGAACGGAACACTTTCTTCGAGTCGGTGCTGGTGGCGCGTGGTGTGCTGCGCGAGCGACCCACTACAACAGCCTTCCTCAGGACAATGCTCAAGTGGGTGGGCACCGAGTTGGAGAAGTCGGATCGCTACCTCCAGAACGTGCTTAACGCCTACTACGTGGTGGGACTGATACCGTACACCGTCTACCGGCGTGCTGCCGACGCGCTCCTGCATTCCACCTTGCCGGAGACCGACGATCTACAGGCTTTGCGCCGCTTCTGCCTGAACTGTATGATGGAACGGCTGGCACGAATGCCCGAGTTTATGGTGCTCCTGGCGACCCGGCAGCCGTGCACTGCGACCGAATTGACAAGCGAGTTCCACATAGACGTCTACGCTATCCACACTGCACGAGACGAAGTACTCAGCCGCCTGCGCATTCTAAGATCCTTGGGGGTAGTGACCTCGATTTCCGGGGCCAGGTATCGGTTGACACATTTCGGAGAGGTAGAGGCTGCGCGGGCAAGGTATTCACTCCCAGCCTCTCCTGTCACCTCAGATACGCCCCTTGCAGAAATCTCACCCAGCACCGACATCGGCTGGTTGGACGCTGCTTTGTGAGGTCACCGATGCGGTTCGTTGCTTCGATCACGCGGGAACCGGATAAAATACGCAAACTGCTACGCCTATGGGCTGAGGGTGGAGACAAGCGAAATCCATTTGCCCACGTTCTTATCACGCCTTTGTTCATTCATCCTAGGTCATTGGCGATAATTCGAGATATGAGGGGTGCCGGGCAGATCGAGCAGGTCTATTTCGACAGTGGCGGCTACTTCGTCCAAATGGGACGCATAGACTACTACGAGATGTACTGGCAGTTGCTGCAATTCTACAGGGCCAACGAGTGGGGAGACTGGTATGTTCTACCGGACTATGTTCCTTCCTCATCCGATGACCTGGATACCGTCTGGTTCAAGGTGCAGGAGACCGCGCAACTCAGTTGGCAGTTCTATCACGAAATGCCGATTTCACTACGGGAGCGTGCCATACCGGTTGTGCACGGTCACTCGTTGGAACAAGTGGAATATTGCTTGGAAGTGTATACAGAGCTAGACATTCAGCAGATTGGGTTCGGCAGCTTTGGCACCGGCGGTAAAGGCAACGGCGTTAACACGCTTACACCCCAGGCCCTCTCCTCACTGTCGTTACTCAGTGATTTACTCACACAGCAAGGCATACGGGTTCACGCCTTCGGCGTCGGTACGCCGCCGGTGATCTATTTATTGGACAGGGTCGGCGTGTACAGTTTCGACTCCGTGGGTTGGATGAAGACAGCGGGTTTTGGCAAAATATATATGCCGCTGGTGCGAGCCTATAACATTACCTATGATGATCCAACCGCACGCGGTCTGACCGAGGAGCGTTTCAACATTCTCAAGGCCGCGACTGGTCACTCGTGTTATTTTTGCCGTTCCTTCGACCGGTTAGTCAGGGAGCGCGATTTGCGTATGATGCACAACCTCACTGTTATTCTGGACACCCTCGAGGTATTGGATTCGGATGCAGTTCTTCCCCTTCTGCAAGTGTATTCTCCTCAGTACGCCAGATTGGCTGAAGAGGTGATGCAATGACGCTGAATTTTCATGTGCGACATGAGGTGACGCCGGAGCGCACCACAGAGGTGCTTCAAGCCATTGCCAGAGGACAGAGTTTTGACTACGTGATACAATCCGAGCGGCAGGTAGGCCGGCTCCGTGCCCTCGGATTGGTCACAGGCACAGTCTCTGAGCTTGAATTGACACCATTGGCGGACGATCTCTTGCGTGTTGCCGATACCAAGCCCCAACTGTTGCCTGATCTTATGCACTACCTGCACTACAGTCGCTGGAGCGAGGACGCTCCGTTGGAGCACACTTTTTTATGGACATACCGAACACTCTGCGATTGGCTGGTCGCACAGGGAGAATGTAAACTGGCCCATCAGTGGCTCGAAGCCACGGTCACTCACTTGCTGGGCGCGATTCGTGAGTCGCCGCATTTTGGCCATGCATTAGCCTCGGCGACAAAAAAGGGGGCTGTATCGCTCAGTACAGACAGCCTAAACGGAGTGCTGCATTGGTTGCGTCCGCTCCGTCCCCCCGTCATCGAAGGGGATACCTTCACTCGCCGCTACTTCTGCCCACCGGAGTTGCTGCTGCTGGCGTTGGGCTACGTTGCCCGGCAAACCGGGGCCGAGATCGGCATTGATCTGCTGCTCACCCCCGAGCGACGCGAGATGCTCTGCCGCGTCTGTCTGCTGGAGCCGACTGCCCTTGACCGTGCGCTGGACTGGGTGCTGCCCCTATACCCTGAAGTCGTCGAACCCGGCACGCGCACCGGCGCTTACGGTCGCTTCGTGCGGTTGCGCAAGATGCCAGAGTTGAGCGACCTGGGGACGTAATGCTCGATGAGCAGAATGCTGGTCTTGCTGAACCAAC
>QMOC01000127.1 GCA_003648085.1 Chloroflexota bacterium | reverse complement strand
GGTCTGGTCCGCCCCGGCAGGAAAATCTCCTCACGTTGCTTGGCCAGAGCCGCTACCGGTACCCTATCCAGCAAGTCGAACTCCTTCAGCACCTCGACCGCCACGCCCAGTTGCCCTTTGCCGCCGTCCACGATGAGCAGGTCGGGCAGTTTGGCCCAACCTTTAATGTCGCGGCTGCTCACCCCCGGCTGAAGCCGGGCCTCCGGACGCCCCGCTTCACCGGGGGCGCCCGACGTGGCCATCTGCCAGCGGCGGAAACGGCGCTGCAGCACCTCGCGCATACTGGCGTAGTCGTCCTGGCCTTGCACGCTGCGCACGACGAAGCGCCGGTAGTCGGACTTGCGGGGCACGGCATGGACGAAGACGACCATACTGCCGACGACCTCCGTCCCCTGCATCGTGGAGATGTCGTAGCATTCGATACGCACCGGGGGGCGAGAGAGGCCCAGCGCCTCCTGAAGTTCGGCCAGCGCCTGCTCGTGCTTGTGGGCGTCGGCCTGCCACTGGGCGCGCAGGGCGGCCAGCGTCTCGGCGGCGTTCTCGGCCGCCAGCGCTACCAACTCCCGCTTCTGGCCCCGACGGGGCACGCGCAGCGTCACTTTGGCCCCCCGCTTCCCCCTCAGCCACTGTTCGATAACCAGTGCCTCCTCGATCTGCTCCGGTAGCAGCACCTCTGGCGGGACATAGGCGGCTTCTTCGTAGAATTGCTTGAGGAAAGCAGCCATCACCTCCCGCTCATCCTCGTCCCGCGCCCCCTCCAGCACGAAGTACTCCCGGCCCAAGAGTTTGCCCCCCCGGATGAAGAAGACCTGCACGCAGGCGTCGCCCTCCTCGCGGGCGAAGGCGATCACGTCCTGGTCAATGCCGGCCGACGAGACGATCTTCTGCTTCTCGACGATGCGCTGCACGGCTCTGAGTTGATCGCGCAGGGAGGCCGCTTGCTCGAAATCCCATTCATCGGCGGCGGCCTTCATCCGCGCCTCCAGGTCGGCGATCACCTCCTCGCTGCGCCCTTCAAGGAAGCGAACCAGCCCCCGGATCATGGCGCGGTACTCCTCCTGCGTCACCGCGCCAATGCAGGGCCCCAGGCAGAGTTTGATGTCGTAGTAGAGACAGGGACGCTCATCGTGACCGGTGATCTCCCGATTGCAGGTCAGGTAGGGGAATGATTTGCGCAGCAGGTCGAGCGTCTGGTGGACGGCCGAGGAGGAGGTGAACGGGCCGAAGTAGCGGCTGCCGTCCTGCTCCATGCGGCGCGTGATGAGTACTTTGGGGAACGGGTCGGCCCAGGTGATCTTGATGTAGGGATAACGCTTGTCGTCCTTGAGGCGCACATTGTAGCGGGGGCGATGCTCCTTGATCAGGTTCGCCTCCAATATCAGCGCCTCCAGTTCCGAATCGGTGACGATGAAATCCACATCGGCGATCTCGGACACAATAGCGCGCACCTTGGGGTTCTCCCAGGCTGAGGCGTGGAAGTAGGAACGCACGCGGGCGCGCAGGTCCACCGCCTTGCCCACATAGATGACCGTGCCGCCTGCGTCGCGCATCAGGTAGACGCCCGGCCTGCGGGGAAGGGTCTCGATTTGGGTCCGAATGTGCTCCGGAACGTCCATCGCCAGGTAGTAGTATAGCACTTATCCCACCAAGTCGTCAAATGCAAATGCGTCCGTAGGTCAGATTGCCAATCTGACCTACTTCGGGAAAGCCCTGAGGGAGATTGTTGCACTTCTAGAGTGTGTGTGGTAGGATAACGATGATACCATTGTCAATCACAAAGGCGCTTCTGCCCACCCTGTGCAGGATATGGAGGTCCCTATGTGGTATGGGTTACGCACGTCACCGGAGGCTGATCCCGATTTCGTTCACTCTGTGACCGAGTTGCTGGAGTCTACACTGCGCAATCTCATTCTCGCTACAGGCGGCGTCTACCTGATATGGCATCTTGTGGCTACAGTGACCTGGCCGGAGAGACTTGGTTGGAGCGCCTGGCTCATCACGCCGGTCATCATTTTGGTCTGCGTTCTCTCCCTCCGGCTACTCCCGAAGCACATCCTGGTCGCCCAAGTCGTCTGGCAAACAGGACTTGCGGCAGCCATTACGTTGGCCGTATACGTGTTTCAACGGCAGGAGATCGCCTTCTTTTACGCGCTGCTGCCCCTTATGGCTGTTGTCACTATGGGCTGGCCGGGTGGCCTGCTCGCGGAGGGTCTGGTGATCGCGCTGGTGTGGTGGCTCTCCCACGGTTCGGCAACGCGGCCTCTAATCACCACTTATAGCCTGGGTATCATCGCCGGCGGAGTTATCACCGGGCTATTGGGTTGGGCTACGGCGCACACACTCCTTACCGCGATTCGATGGCACCTCTTCAGTTTCGCCCAGGCCGAGAAGAACATGGAAGAGGCCCGCCAGCACCGGGCACAACTCGCCCGGGTGCTGAAGGACCTGGACCAGGCCTACTACCGCCTGGAACGGGTCAACGCCGCTTTGATCGCTGCCTGGAAAGCGGCGGACGAGGCAGAGCGGTTCAAAGCAGAGTTCGTGACCAATGTGAGCCACGAGTTGCGCACTCCCCTGAACCTGATCGTTGGTTTCAGCGAGATGATGATGACAGCGCCTGAGAGTTACGGTGACGTGCAACTCCCCGGCCCATACCGCAGTGACCTGAACGCGATCTACCACAGCGCACGGCACTTGCTGGCGCTGGTGGACGACGTCCTCGACCTGGCCCGCATTGAGGCCGGCAAGATCGCGCTGGCGAGGGATGAGGTAGACCTGGCCTCGCTCGTGGCGGAGGCCACGGGCATGGTGCGTGATTATATTGCTGCAAAAGGACTGGAGTTACGGGTGCACGTGCCTGAAGACCTCCCTACCCTGTGGATAGATCGCCTGCGCATCCGCCAGGTGCTTTTGAACCTGCTGGTCAACGCCGCGCGCTTCACCGAGCATGGCTGGATCAGCCTGGACGTATCCCGCCAGGGCGATGAAGTTGTGGTGCGGGTCACGGATACGGGGCGAGGAATCCCCGAGCAGGATTTGCCCAAAGTCTTCGAGGAGTTTCGCTCCACCGATGAGCCTCTCTCCACATGGCACAGTGGCACAGGTCTGGGTCTGCCAATCAGCAAGAAGTTCGTTGAACTGCACCGTGGACGCATGGGGGTAGAAAGCACCTATTTGCAGGGCACCACCTTCTGGTTTACGCTTCCCTGCACACCGGCACTGATGCCCGAGCAGAAAGTGTCACATTTAGACCATCCGCAGCCGGCAGTACGTCTGGGGGCCTCCGAGCGCATCATCGTTGTCGTGCATGATGACCCGCATACCGCGTCTCTGCTGCAGCGTTATCTGGATGGTTACCGGGTGGTAGGCGTGACAGATGTGGAAGAGGGCGTAGCACTAGCAAAGGACATTAAAGCCCTGGCGCTGATGACAGATGCCGAGAAGCCGCCTCCAGCACTCTCCGGCGATGCCTTGATTGTACATTGCCCTCTGCCCAGCGGACGCCGGGCAGCCATAGCATTGGGGGCAGATGACTTTCTGGTGAAGCCCGTCTCTCGCCAGGAGTTGTGGGCAGCGATAGATCGTCTGGGCCGGCCGGTGCGACGTGTACTCATCGCCGATGACGATCCCGAAGTCGTGCGCCTGTTCCGGCGCATGCTGTGCATTCGCATCCCAGTTCAGGACTGTCTGGAGGCGTACAACGGGGAGGAGGCACTGCGCTTAGTGCGGATGGAGAAGCCTGATCTGGTGCTGCTGGACCTCATTATGCCGGAAGTGGGCGGCCAAAGTGTGTTGGAGCAAATGGCTGCAGATCCAGACCTGGCGGATATTCCGGTCATTATCGTTTCCGCAAAGGGGGGTAGTCACGCCAGTATGCAGTTGCCCGGCCCGATCCAGATTTTCAGGCCCAAGGGGTTTCAACTTGGGGAGATCGTGCGTGCGTTGGAGGCGCTCTTCAACGCGCTGGCTCCAGGCTGGCGCCCGCCTGATTCCACGGAGCCAGGGCTCGCAAAAGCGTCTGCTGCGTCACCGGTTTCGCCAGATATGCCACAGCCCCCAGCGTCAGTGCCAGTTGAGGCTCATTGAGCACCGAACAGACGATGACCGGAATATCTTTCGTCTCTCGGTTCGTCTTGAGCGCCATCAAGAACTCCCACCCATCCTCCGCAGGCATCATCACGTCCAATGCGATGACCGTGGGCCGCGTCTCGGCGATGATCTCTCGTGCTTCCGCGCTGCTGGTGGCGCCGATGACCCGCCAGTTGTGGCCTGCCAGGTAGCGGCGGAAGAGATCTACGAAGCCTTCATTGTCGTCCACAACCAGAAGCACACGTGGCATAGCCGCTGGCCACGCCAGACGCGCTTCCCAGTAGTCGTCGCCTCTGTCCTCCAGGCAGAGCCGGCCTCCCATAGCCGTCATCAACTGGCGGCAGATCTCGAGGCCCACTTCTCGGCGCCGTGGAGTGGCGCCGCCACCCCGGGCTATGACGCGGATCCCTGTCTCCCTCCCGTCTACAAACCCACTGACGTCCATACATCCCCCCCGAGCGATGTCCAGCGCATAGGTGATGACGTTGAGAATGGCCTGGCGCAGCATCACTCGGTCGGCGTTCACGATGGTCAGATGGTGTAACGGGGTAAGGTGGACCGAGACAGCCTTTGCCTTCGCCAGTGGGTCAACGACGGCGCGTAGATCTTTCAGCAACTCCGCCACGTCCACCGTTTCCCACGTCGCGTGAGCGCACAGCCGTTCCGCTTCCGAGTGGGCCAGTTCCTCTTGCGTTGTACTGCTCGCATCCGCCGCAGAAGTGACTTTCTGACGAGACTTCTGCCACCGCTCCCACAGCACGTCTATTAGTGCATCCAGCACGCGCGCCTGGTCACGGAAGAACTGGCTTTTTCCCAGGGCAAGCCGCCTCATGGCCTCATTTGGACTCAGTCCCTCGATGTAGCGCAACTCCAGGATGCGATAGGCACGCCAGTCGGGCGATTGGGCCGGTATGCCCACCTCTGGGCGCATGGCCTGGATGGCCTCGAGCAATATCCGGCGCAAGTTCTGGCTGCGACGCAGTGGCGCCCCGGCTTCCTCCTCGACAAGCAGGGTCGCCAATGGGTGCATCTGGAGGTAGGGGGAATCGTAAAGTCGGTTGAGTGCCTCGCGCACCCATTTAGCAAACATTTCACGAGTGGGGAGTTGAAGAAATTCAGACATGCGCAAACTGGGGACTCTCACCGGAGCGATAGGGGACTAAACCCCTTTACTGATCTTCGGTGACTATGATATTATAATCGAGGCGTAGAGTACATCAGGTTAACGGCTTTGTCAAGCCCGACTCTCCGTGAAAAGCACAGATAACGGGTCGAAAGGAGGTGACGATAGGGGATAGGTGCAAGAGGCAAGACGCAGGATGCAAGAGGCAAGGAAACTACATCAGGAAATAAGGAGGGAAAAGGGAAAAATGTCTAGGAAACTGTATCCGTTGCTGGCTTCGTTGCTCGTTGTTGCCACGCTCCTCGTGGCCTGCCAACCGGCAACTCCAACCGCAGCACCGACGGAAGCGCCCACCGCAGCACCGGCGGGTCCCAGCGGGAAGCTGGAGATCTTCAGTTGGTGGACGGCGGGCGGAGAGGCCGAGGGCCTTGAGGCCCTGCTCAAGGTCTTCCAGGAGCAGTACCCGAACGTAGAGGTCATCAACGCGACCGTCGCCGGAGGCGCGGGCGTGGACGCCAGAGCTGTGTTGGCCACCCGCATGCAGGGAGGCGACCCGCCGGGCTCGTTCCAGGTGCACGCCGGCCACGAACTCATTGACACCTACGTCGTTGCCGGCCAGATGGAACCGGTCACCTTCTTGTACAAAGAGGGTGGATGGCTGGATGTGTATCCACAGGACTTGATTGACATCTTGTCTTACAACGGCGAGATCTGGTCGGTGCCGGTGAACATTCACCGTGCCAACGTTCTGTGGTACAATAAGGCCATCTTCGAGGACAACAACCTGGAGCCGCCGGCGACGATGGATGACTTCTTCCAGGTCGCCGAGACGCTGAAGGCCGCCGGTATCACGCCGCTGGCGCTAGGCGAAACCTGGACCGAGGTCCATCTCTTCGAGACGGTGCTGTTGGGGACGCTGGGGCCGGAAGGGTACGCTGGCCTGTGGACCGGCGAGACGGACTGGAACAGTCCCGAGGTCACCGAAGCACTGAACAACTTCGACCGCATGTTGAACTACGTCAACGAGGACTACGCCGCGCTCTCGTGGGATCAGGCCACCCAGTTGGTGATTGACGGCACCGCCGCTATGAACGTTATGGGGGACTGGGCCGAAGGCTATTTCAAGGCCCAGGGCTGGACACCGGGGGTGGAGTTCGGCTGGGCACCCTCGCCCGGCAGCGCAGGGGCGTTCGATGCTTTGTCGGATAGTTTTGGCCTGCCCAAAGGCGCGCCCAACCGCGACGCGGTAATCGCCTGGCTGAAAGTGTGCGGCTCCAGAGAGGGGCAGGATGCTTTCAACCCGATCAAAGGTTCCATCCCAGCCCGCACCGATGCAGATCGTAGCCTCTACGATGACTACCTCCAGTCGGCGATGGATGATTTCGCCAGGGACACCATTGTACCCAGTCTGATGCATGGTGCAGCGGCAGCACCCAGTTGGCAGCAGGCCGTCATAGACGCCGTCAGCCTCTTCATTGCCAACCGCGACGTGAATGCCTTCCAGGAAGCATTGGCGTCGGCGTGCGTGGATGCTGGCGTGTGCAAATAGTCAACCGTGGCGGGGCGGCCTTGCGAGGGCAGGGCCGCCCTGCCCGACGGAATCATTCTAATCATGCGTATCCGCAAAGAACGATTGCTGGCCATCACTCTGATATCGCCTTCGGTCCTGGCGATAGCCATCTTTGTCTACGGATTTATCCTCTGGACAGCCCGCGCTTCCGTCTCTGCCTGGAAAGGTCTGCTTCCAGATTACACCTTCGTGGGTTTCTCCAACTTCATTGACTTGTTCCGCAGTCCCCGTTTCCAGATTGACTTGCGCAATACGGGGATCTTCACCGTTCTCTTTCTCGCCGCGTGTCTGTCCATTGGCCTCCTGTTGGCGGTCCTGCTGGATCAGCGCCCCCGAGGCGAGGGGCTGTTTCGCAATATCTATCTCTTCCCGATGGCAATCTCCTTCATCGTAACCGGCGTGGTGTGGCGCTGGCTGCTCAATCCGGCCACCTCCATCGAGCGCTTGAGCGGGCTCAATCTGTTGTTCCACCAAGTCGGCCTGGACTTTCTCATCTCGAAGTGGTACACCCATCCC
>QMOC01000126.1 GCA_003648085.1 Chloroflexota bacterium | reverse complement strand
TCCACCGTTACCGTCAGCACCCTTCCCTGGAGGCCGGTGGTGATCGCTAAGGTGGGCGTCACCTGCATCCCCGGCGCCACCGACGCCGTCCAGGTCAGCACGCGGTATCCGGCGTTCCACGGATGCAGTGTGGTCGTGATGACGCCCGGCTCGTCCACGTCGGCCAGGAGGGTGAGGGCCGTCGGCTCGACCGCCAGCCTCGGGCCAAAGTAGCCGGGGCGCTTCTCCATCGCCGCCAGCGCGTCGTAGGCCAGCGTGGTCGTGTACAGGGCAGGCAAGGAACTCCCACTCAAATCACGGCTTGTAGTAGCGCAAGATGGGAACGGAGGCCCGGCTTCGGCCGGGAGAACCCCGATAAATCGGGGCCTCCGTCGAGATTCGTACCGCAAACCGGTATAGTCCACCTTCAATACGGAGAAGTAGCGTGCCGGGTCGCACAGCCAGCCATAGTCGTACCAGTCCAGGTTCCAGACGAACATCGCGCCCATCCAGGGCCAGTTCTCGTCGGCGTACCCGAAGGCCCGCGTGATGTAATTGGCCTGCTGGACCTCGGATACGTCCATCCAGCCGAAATTGTTCTCGTAGTCCGAGATGCGGTGGCACCAACCGGGGATCTTACCGTCCTCATTCGGATCGCGCAGCCAACTGAACTCGGTGGCCCAGATGGGCTTGTGGCTCAGGCCGTGTTGCTCTAGAAGGTCGTGCATCACCTCAGCGCCACGGAAGGCGAAGCCGTTGGAGACGCTTTCAGGGTCGGTCTCCGGCGCGTAGGCGAAGCCGTAGGGATGGTAGCCGAAGGCGTCGAAATAGTCGCCCGCGCCCAGGAGGAACATCTGGCGGGCGTACTCGCGCTCGTCCATCGCATTGCAATCGTTGCCGCTCCAGCCGTTGCAGGTGCCCTCGATGCGGCCCACCGGTGCCAGCCCCCCACTGACGACGATGGCGGCCGGGTCCACCGCCTTGATGCGCTCGTAGGCCACCCGGAGCATCTGGACGTAGAGGCTGGGGTCAGGTAGAGCAGGAGAAACATCCTTATTCAGCCACCCGCGACGATTAGGCTCATTGCATATCTCGTAGGCCTCGATCAAGCCCTTGCCGGCCTCAGCAATCGCCTCGACGTCGCTCCCCCACTCACCCAGATCATCCAGATTGCCGGACCTCTGGGTGCAGTCTATGAGGAATAGAACCTGATAGGGGTAGCGGATGGTGGGGATTGTGTCGTACTCCTCCCACAGTTTGACCCACTCGAAGCCCAGCGGCGCGAAGAGGGGATCAATGTGCTCCTGGAAGCGCACGTTAATGCCATAGCCCAGGTGAGGAGGGGTTTCGGCGTGCACGGGCGACGCCGTCCCTGGTCTACCGGTCACGGCGGTCAGAGCAGCAATCGCCCCCACGCACATCCAGGTCAACCACCCTCTCATCGCTGTAACTCTCCCGATGTAGAGGGGGAGCCCCCTTCCCCCGTGGGGAAGGGGGCCGGAGGCCAGGTCATCCCTACCGCCGGCTGTAGATGCGGACGAAGTGGGCAATCGAGCGGTCGTAGGTGCGTTCCGCCTCCGGTGGGAAAAGACAACCCGGCAACTCGCCCATCCGCCAGTGATAGCGGAGACACTCGCAGCACTTGCCCTTGCGTGAGCAAGGCTCGTAGGTGCAGGTGCAATACGCCAGATTCTCCTCAATTTGACATTCCATACCTCTCACCTCCAACGTTAACTGTTAAGGCAAAGTATAGCATGAACCGTGCCAAAGCAAAAGGCTACCGGTATTCGCCGGTAGCCCTGCGCCCTTGTGTCAGCCCGCGTGGATCTACGCACCGGCGAGCAAGCGTTGCTCGATGTAGTCCACCGCCTCGCCGACCGTCCTGATCTGCTGAGCCTCCTCGTCGGAGATCGTCCCGCCGAACTCTTCCTCGAACGCCATAATCAGTTCGACGAGGTCGAGGGAATCCGCCTCCAGGTCCTCGCGGAAACGGGCCTCCCGCGTGACCTTGTCCGGCTCCACCCCCAACAGATCGACAATGATTTTCTTGACCCGCTCGAACGTATCTGCCATTGGCTTTACCTCCCTTTGATTTTTCCAGGCTGCTGATGACGATATTCTACCCGCAGAGGGAGGTTTGTCAAACTGCTTAGTTTGACAATCACCGCCCCTGCCGGTATCATAGGTATCTGCCATAAAGAACACCGACGAGTGTACCAGGTTACGTAAGGAGCGCATGCATCAACAGCGTAAATCCGACCACATCCGCATTAATCTGCAAGAGGACGTTGACTTCAAACACCTCTCCACCGGCTTCGAGCGCTACCGCCTCGTCCATTGCGCGTTGCCCGATCTCAACCTCGACGCAGTGGATACGTCCACGACGCTGCTGGGCAAGCGATTGGCAGCCCCGCTCCTGATCTCCTCGATGACCGGGGGGACGCCGGAAGCCAGCGCGATCAATCAGCGGTTGGCGGAAGCGGCCCAGGCTGCCGGAATCGGTATGGGAGTGGGCTCGCAGCGTGCTGCTATAGAAGATCCTGCCTTAGTGGACACCTACCGCGTACGCCACATCGCCCCCGACATCCTGCTGCTGGCCAACCTGGGCGCGATACAATTGAACTACGGCTACGGCCCCGACGAATGCCGCCGTGCCATCGAGATGATAGAAGCAGATGCCTTAATTCTGCACCTCAACCCACTGCAGGAGGCGCTTCAGCCAGAAGGGGAGACCCGTTTCGCCAGGCTGCTACCCAAGATCGAGGCGGTCTGTCGGGCGCTGGAGGTACCGGTGGTCGTCAAGGAGGTGGGCTGGGGCATCTCAGAGGAGGTGGCCCGCCGACTGGCGGGCGCCGGCGTGGCGGCAATTGACGTCGCCGGGGCGGGAGGCAGTTCGTGGAGCCAGGTGGAGATGCATCGCGCTACGACTGAGCGCCATCGCCGGGTGGCAGCGGCCTTCGCCGATTGGGGCATCCCCACCGCCGAGAGCCTGTTGATGACCCGTCGAGGCGCGCCGGGGTTGCCCATCATCGCCAGCGGCGGCATCCGCGATGGCATCCAAATGGCGAAGGCCATCGCGCTGGGCGCGGCTGCGTGTGGCATCGCCGGCCCGTTCCTCCGCGCTGCCAGTCAGTCCACCGCCGCCGTCGCCGAACTCATCGCCACCCTCGTAGCGCAGTTGCGCATCGCCATGTTCGCCGCCGGTGCTGCAGACATCCCGGCCCTTCAGAACGCTCCTATTCAACGTGCTGAGGGCAGTTCAATCCTGTGAATGTAGAACCACAGCCAGGACGAAAAACGTAACCTCGCTTCACGTTTTAGAGCACCCGGAATCAAGCACAATGTCTCTTGCAACATTCTTCGACCGCTATCTACCGCCGCTCGAAACCGAAATGCGCGCCATCGTCCGGACTGCCGATCCCCGCTATGCCGGGCTCTTCGGTATGCTGCGCTACCATATGGGCTGGGCCGATGCCGCGTTCAATCCCTGCCAAGCGCGAACCGGCAAGCGAGTGCGGCCTGTGCTCTGTCTGCTGGCCTGTGAGACCTGCGGCGGCAGTTGGGAGCAGGCGCTGCCCGCTGCGGCCGCCATCGAACTACTGCACAATTTCTCCCTCATCCACGACGACATCGAAGACCGGGATGAGACCCGCCGTGGCCGCCTCACCGTCTGGGCTCTGTGGGGGGATGCTCAAGCAATCAACGCCGGAGACGCGCTGCTTGCGCTGGCTAACCTGGCCCTGCTGCGACTCTCCGAGCGAAAGGTACCTGCCACGACCGTCGTGGCTGCCATCCGTCTCTTCAACCACGCCTGTCTGGCCCTGACCGGCGGCCAGTACCTCGACATCGGCTTCGAGAGCCAAGAGAGCGTCTCAATCGCGGACTATCTGGTGATGGTCGAGGGGAAGACTGCTGCGCTGGTGGCTTGCGCCTGCGAGATGGGGGCACTCATCGCCGCTGCCTCTGACACCCAACGCAAACACCTGCGCTCGTTCGGTCACCACCTGGGACTGGCCTTCCAGATGCGCGACGACATCCTGGGCATCTGGGGTGACCCGAATGCCACCGGCAAGCCCGTCGGCGCCGACATCGCCCGGCGTAAGAAATCGCTACCCATCCTTCACGGGCTGGAGCGAAGCGCGGAACTGCGCGCATTACTGGCGCAGAAGACGCTCTCGGCGGCCGACATTCACCGTGCCGTGGAGTTGCTGGGGGAGACAAACAGCCGCGAATATGCTGAGCAACTGGCACGAGAGCACCACACCCGGGCACTGGCCGCATTGGTGGAGGCGAACCCACAGGGCCCGGCCGCCCAGGCCCTCCACGAACTGGCGCAAACGCTCCTCAACCGTGAACGGTGAAATACGCATTTTGCCAGGGCACTTTACACCCTGGTAGGATGGTTGAAGGCATTGCGGTAGATAGGTACTAATGCGGTTAAAGGCCCTTGCACGGTGCAAGGGCCTTTTTGGCGGAGGGAGTGGGATTTGAACCCACGGAGCCCGAGGGCTCACCGCATTTCGAGTGCGGCGCCATAGACCGGACTAGGCGATCCCTCCATCGTCGTTCTCTCGCAGCCTGGCGAAGAAACGTTCCAGCAGCGCCTGGGCCTCCTCGGCCAGCACGCCTCGGGTGACGGCCACCTGGTGGTTGAAGCGCGGATCACGCAGAAGTTCAACCACCGACCCCGCCGCACCCGCCTTGGGGTCGTCGGCGCCGTACACCAGCCGAGGCAGCCGGGCTGCCACCATCGCGCCGGCACACATCGGGCAGGGCTCCAGCGTACAGTAAAGCGTCACACCCACCAGACGCCATCCGCCCAGTGTGCGGGCTGCCTCCTGGAGCGCGATCATCTCTGCGTGGGCGGTTGGGTCGGCATCAGCCTCTTTACGGTTGTGCCCCCGTCCGATGATGACCCCATCGCGTACAGCCACCGCGCCGACGGGCACGTCGCCGTGGGCCAGCGCCCGCTCTGCCTCGGCCAGAGCCTCGCGCATCCAGGCTGCGTCGTCCACGGCGATATTATAACACAAGCGCGATGAGGTGACAATGTTTTCGTTGACAATTGGCTGTATGGCGGTATAATCGGCTCAGTGCGTGACATCTGACACCGGATTAGGAGCAAATCGTGGACGTATTTCTGGAAGCCTTGTTGATCTTCGTGCTGCGCGTGCTGGGCATTGCCGTCGGCACGCTCTCGACGTTGATGACCGTCCAAGGGCGCAAGTTCTACGCTGTGGCGACGGGCTTTATCAGCGCCCTGGTCTATGTCGTCGCCATCGGCAAGGTGGTGGCGAATCTGAATAACATCTGGAACATCCTTGCCTATTGTGGCGGCTTCGCTGTGGGCACGCTGGTGGGGATGGCCTGGGAGCAGCGGCTGGCACTGGGCTTCGCCGAGGTGCGGGCCATCTCCACGGAGAAGAGCGCCGCCCTGGCGGAGGCGCTGCGGCAGGCGGGGTTTGGCGTGACGGAGTACTACGGGCGCGGGCGCGAGACTGTCGTGGGCACTATTGAGGTAATTGTCCCGCGTAAGAATGTGGACACTGTGCTGAAGATCGCCAGATCTGTGGACGAAAACGCCATCGTGTCAGTGACGGAGGCCCGCACAGTACGGCGTGGCTACTGGAAGCCTGACACGCGCAGGTAGGGGCGCGGTGACCGCGCACTCACAGGTTCATGTTGGCCGACTATGCACACTCACGGCGGTCTGCGCGGATGGCCGGGCTTGAAGCACCTCACTCAGCCTACGCCGTGCTTCCAGCGCCTCCAGGCGGCTATCATATTTGCCGATGATGTGGGTTCTGGTGCGCAGTTGCAGCCTTAGGTACCAGGTGTCTGAGGGGCGCTCTCGCTCGTCGCCGGCCACCCGCTGGATGTCGAAGCCCACGACATCGGAGAGAGGGTATTGGCGCTCGCGCAACATCAATCCGAGCCAGGAGTTTGCAGTACGGACAACACCCGTGCGGCGCTCCACGATGATGTGCAGACGGGTTTGGAGCAGCAGGAGCCCCGCCAGGATCAGTGGGACGGCAGGGACGAGCAGCCACCAGGCACGGCTCAGTAGAGCGATGGGCACCAGCACGATCCCGCCCATCCCCAGCAGCAACCAACTCACCATCCTGGCCCAGATGGGCGGCCCATCATATAGCGTGGTGACGTCTTTGTCCGACATATCTCGCCCCCGTACACGCTCATTCTATCTCATCGCGCGTTATCTGACAAATGATGAGCGCCGCAATGGGTGGCTTCTCCGCCAGTCCATAAGCGGGGCGTTCGAGTAGAATTCGGGTAATGAGCAAAACAGCACAACAGGTACAGAAAGGATGGATGAACGTCCTGCGGGTGCTGATCAGCGCCGGGGCGTTGTCCTTCCTGTTCTGGAAGATTGGCCTGGGCGAGACGCTGGCCGTGCTGCGCCGGGCCAATCTGCGCTATCTCGTCGCCGCTTTCCTGCTTTTCGTCCTCAGCCTGGGCATCCGCGCCTACCGCTGGCTCGTCCTCCTTCGTAGCCTCGATCCAGGTGTCCCCTTCGCCCGCCTGCTACGTCTCTACTTCATCGGACAGTTCTTCAGCAGTTTCCTCCCCAGTCAATTCGGTGGCGATGTGGTGCGGGCGCTGGAACTGACGCAGGATACAGATCCCTCGGCCGCCGTCGGTACCGTGCTACTCGACCGGATGACCGGCCTGCTGGTGCTCTTCGCGATGGGGCTGGCGGTGCTGCCCTTTTATGCTGCCCGTATGGAGCCCTGGCTGGTGTGGTTGTTGCTCATTGTGGCGGGCGGAGGGCTGGTCGCCGGAGCGCTGGTGCTGGAGGGCTGCCTCCTGCGGCGACTGACCGAACGGCTGCCCTCCGGTCTCTCGCTGGCAGGTCAGGGCCAGTTGGCCAAAATATACGCCGCGGTCACCGGCTGCGGCTGGCGGGCGGTGCTGAGCGCCTTCGGGGTCTCAGTAGTGTTCAACGTCGTCAACGTCGTCATCAACTGGCTGTGCGGGCAGGCGGTGGGAGCCGGGATAAACCTGGGGTACTTTTTCGCCGTCACGCTACTCCTTTCCGTTTCGGGGCTCATCCCCTCCATCGGTGGATGGGGGGTGCGGGAGATGGTGAGCACGGCGGTCTTTGCACCTACGGGCGCGGGTGCGAACGTCGCGGCAGCACTGGGGGCGTCGCTGGGAGGGGTCACGCTGGCGGCTGGGCTGGTCGGCGGGGTGCTGTACGGTGTCGAGGGACTGCGTGGTCTCCGGGTGCGCCGGTAAGTAACTTTACAAGGCCGGAGGCCCGGCTTCAGCCGGGAAAACCCCGATAAATCGGGGCCTCCATCGAGTTTTGCACCGGAAACCGGTCTGGAG